>JANOIK010000654.1:0-3530 GCA_031407585.1 Planctomycetota bacterium
GCCGGCATCACCAGCACGGTCGTGCCGCGCACCAGCACGGGCTCGCCGGTGGCCGGATCGAGAATGTCGGCGAACAACTGCTCGGCCGCGTCGACGTCGGTCCAGTCGACGAGCTCGTTCGACGCGAGCGCGTTCTTCCACGGCCCGCCGCTGGCGTAGTACGTGTTGTACTCGGCGCCGTTGGGCTTGTAGTTGTTCGTCACGCCAAGCACCAGATCCAGAATCCGCTTCTCCTTATTGAGCCCCAGCACCTCGCCCACCTCGGCGGCGCGACTCAGCACCAGGTGCGTTCGGTCGAAGAAGATTGCCTCCTTGGTCACCGGCACGATGAACCCGCGCTTGGCGGTGCCGGGCGTCTCGATGTAATCTTCGCCGAAGCCGAGGTGCGGGTACGGCATCCCGGGCGGGACCTCGTCGATCGTGTCGCTCACGCGCGACACGCCAGGGATTTTTTCGCCGTCGAGCCGCGTCGGCACGGTCTGCACGAGCTTCGATGCGACGAACGCCTCCTGCGAGTATCCCTCGAGAATCTTCGCGTAGACGACCTGCCCCGTCACGTTGAGGAACGCTGTCACGTCGACGCCGTCAGCGGCCTCGAGCACGCTGACGCCGCCGCCGGCGCGCGGGTCGAGCAGCCGCACCCACTCGCGACCCTCGGGCACAAGGGCCTCGGCGAGGTCGCGAATGCTGAAGTCCTCGGCCCGCAGATGACCAGCCGTCAGCGCTTCGGTGAGATGCCGCGCGGTTGGCTCGGCGCCGTCGAGGTCGTAACGCCGTTTGAGTTCACGGTAGTTGAGAGACATAAAAACTGCTCCTAGAGCTAAGGTTTGTTAGTTCTGCCATCCGTCGGGCGCTAGCCCCCGGCGCAAGCCGGGGGTTTGAAGCGACGTCGGAAATCACAATTCTCAACCCCCGGCTTGCGCCGGGGGCTAAGTCGAGGGGGGTTGTCGTTCGTTGCGCGACGTTACGCGGGGACCTGCGCGCCGCCGCGCACGATGGTGCTCATCACCTCGACGAGCACGCGCGTGGCGGCCGGGTTGACGGACTTCACGCAGGCGCCGATCGCCAGATTCGGGGTCGCGACTTTGGCCACCACCTGGTCTTCCAGAACCGTGCCTGAACTCGCCTCGTCGGCGCCTAGCAGATCGCCCACGATGAACGTCGCCGAAAGGCAATCCATCTCGAACACGCCGGTGGTCGCGATTCGAATGGGGTCGGTGCTTCCCACCGGCGAGTGCTGCATGGCGATTCCGAGGAAACTGTCGTGAAACGCCTCCTGATTGGCGGCCTCGGTGCCCGCGTCGGCATTATCCGATGCCGGCGCCGCAACGGCCGAGTCGCGCACCACCATGTCGCCGATCTCGATCAGCGTCTCCGCCGCGACGCCCAGCATCACCGGGTTGGTGTCGCCATAACGCCAACGCATCTTGTTTGCCATCGAACTGTCTCCAGAGTGAGGAAAGGGAAATGTGAATTGCTGAAAGGGCCCACTTAGCCCCCAGTCAGTGACCGAGGGCCAAGCGAACGAATCGCGCGAGCAAAGTCCTGCGCCGTCGCAACGTTCTCGGCGCCGGCCCCGACCGCCGCACGTTGCTCGCTCGACCTTGGCCGCCCGCGCAACGCCGCTTCGCGAGCCGTCGCCTCGGTGAGCTCGCTGCGCAGAGTTGCGGTCGCCTGACCGGCGTGCGCCTCGAGCAAGTCGGGACGATGCATGAGCAGCGTTTCGAGCGTCAGGGCGCCGAAATCGACGGCGGGCTCGCCGAGGTCGGGGACCGCGTGATTGCTGGCGTCGGGTACGACGCGACTCGCTGCGTTCGCATCGGGGTCTTCCTGCTCGAACAGCCCCTGCGTGGCTGCTGGGTCCGCCACGAGGTCGACGCTCTGCACGTGCGTGATCGCTTCGACGATCGTCGCTTCACCGTCGCGAGTCAGCCGAGCCAGCACGTTGTGCGAGAATCCCACGTTGCGGGGGTTGTTCTCGGCATCCCACACGAGCTGCTCGGCAAGCGCGTGCTTCGGGTTGAAATGCAGGTTGCCGAACAGCCCCTCGGTGGGACGAAACTCGACCTGCCGCACGACGCCGAGCCGATCGCGGTAGTCCCGGGGCGCCAGCGGTCCGTTCTGCGGATGGTTGACATTCACCTTGGCGCCTTCGTAGAGGCCGACCGCCGCCGAAAGCGCCTCGGGCCGGTAGCGGCGTCCGTTCTGCGACTCCAGTCCGATAAGCTTGACGCCGCGAAGCACGCCGCTGGCGCGGTCGACGCGAAGCGTGATTCCGCGGGAGTCGGCGTATTCTTGGAGCGGTTCAGGCATGTCTTGGTCTCCTTGTGGGGGAATGAATAGTGGTAGGGGAGTGAGTGGTGAGTGGTGCTTGCGCGATTGACAACCACTCACCACTCACCACTCACCACTCACTCCGAAAACGAAAAAAGCCCCGCCGTCGACGCACCCTTGTTCAGGGCGAATCGACGACGGGGCTCGTGCTTGATGCCCCGCGTCCGACGGACGCAAGGCTCTTTGCGATACCCTGATTTATGTTTTGGTTCTTAACGCGCAACTACTGCGAAGCAGTTGCACAACATAGCCCAGGGTTGCGGCGCAGCCGCTACCCTGGGTCGAAGGCCATGGGACCGTCTTTACTCCGAAGGAGTTACACACCTGTTGTGCAACCCTTTCAGGGTAGATATACGATCCCTCAGCGACCCAGGGTACGCCGCTGCGCAGCGAACCCTGGGCTACGTTGTTTAACCGCTTCGCGGTACGAACGGTTGCCATTTTTTTTTCGGCTAACCCAGCTCTCGTCTGCTATTTCACCATCCTTTCCACGGCGACGCGCATGTTCTGGATGTGCCCATCCTGCACGGCAACCGTGATGCTCGCCGTGCCGTAAAACCCTCGCGCCTCCGCGGCGGAGAGAAGCTTCGCGAACTCCGCCTCGGCCCGCTCGCGTTGATTGACCTTCATGCGTGGCTCGAGTGTTGTAATCATGCGTTCACTATAACATTCCTGGTGTTGAAATGGAAGGCGCCTGATTTTGGGCCACCCCCCTGCGGAGGTATGCCGGAAGGGATGAACCGCCAAGTACGCCAAGGTCGGAGGGGAAATGAACCACGACGACACGACGACACGACGGGGATGGTAAGTAGATTTGGGGAACGAGTTCAGTTTCCAAATTCACTTTTTCTTTCGTCGTGTTCGTCGTGCCGTCGTGGTGAATATGTCACCCTTTGTCATGCGCCGAGCGGAGCGGCTATAGTGAAGCTATGAGAAACGCCAACCAGCAACTAGCGAAGTCTGTGTTGTTTGCAGCCCTCTGCATGGCCCTCGCACAGGGCACCTACTACTCGCTGGCTCGCCAGGTATTGCCGTGGAACATATTCCTAGCCGTCGCCGTGGGCTGTCTAGCTGGCGACTTGGTGCGATGGTGGTACGCAAAAAAACTCTTTAGCAACACACTGTTAGGACGCACCCCTTCGCTCGAAATTCATTGCGGCACTCCCACGTCACGTCTCGCCGCCGTGGGCGATCAC
>JANOIK010000733.1:0-4965 GCA_031407585.1 Planctomycetota bacterium
CTCCAAGCCAGGGAATCCCCTGGCTGATCATGAACGTGGCAATGCTCCCGACAGCGAGGACAATCATGTCAATGGCTGATACGCGAAATCCCGGTTTAAAATCGCCGATCGAGCGTCGGGACTTTTCAGTGATAAGTTCGCAATCCGACTCGATTCGCTTCATTTCAATGCAAAGATAGTAGCCTGTGTAAAGCAAATGAAGTCGGTGGGACCATGGAACGAACAGTGAATGAAGTTTGCGATAATTAACGGCATTCGCGTAAACGGCAGTTGCCGAAGTTGGCGGATCGTTAGCGATAACGAATTCCTCGCCAGCGGGCAGCGTGCGTTTGTCGCCGCCGGTATACGGAGCGGCCCAGGATGTCATCGCCGTCACCGGGATGTCCCGCGACGCTCGATATCGTTGCCCTTCTTGGACCATTTACGCCTAACAATCAGTCGCAGTGCCCGCCTACAAGCCAGTGCGTCGTAAAGCCATGGCGCAGCGCGAACGCCAATTCATCGTCGCCTCACGTCACTTCCATCATCGGCCGAGTTCGCGGCGCCGGCAGTTGTCGACCGGTTTGCTCGAAGTGATCGATCACCTCCTGCACCACTTCCCCCAACTCCCGAAAAACCGCAACCGGATCGTCGCCGTGGATGCCCGTGATGAGGTCAGGGCACTTCCCAATGTAAACCTGGTCCTCGTCGCTCCACTCGACCCAGCGATGATACTCGTCGATCGGTTTCATTTCTGGACCTCCTCGATAGCGCGCTTAACCTGCTTCTCTTGATACTGCTTGGCGTCGTCGCCGTCTTCGCCGACGAGTGACGCTGCTTGTGCCGTTTTGAGGATATCAACGAGCGACGTTTGCATGGCGACCTAAAGCTCAATTACCCGACGTCAAGCGAGCGGAAGAACGGAAGAGAACCGCCAACGCGGCCGCCCCAATATGAGTGGATCATTCGTAATATAGCCGGCGCGTAGACGTTGCCAAACCTTTTGTCGACGCCGTAAATTCCTCCTCTTCCGTTCGCTTCTCGTTACCCTCAAATTCGTTCCCCATCATCCCTTGTGGGCACGACCGCGGGCTCATCAAGTAGCCGCTGAGCCAGCGAAGTCCCATCCGGCAACCCGCCCCACGATTGCCCGCTCCACCGCCACAGCTCGTCAAGCCGCAGCTCGCGCTCCGGCTCGAACTCCGGCTCAGGAACCAGCCCGCGGATCAGATAGAGCACGTTCGTCGTGCGGACCCGGCCCACGATGACGCCATCATCAATCTTCGCCGCCGAGACGACCAAAACGTCCCTGCGAATGTCCATAGAAATAAACCGCGAAAGCGTCGCGCCTTCCCGATAACGCCGCCGACGAAGCCATTTTCGAATGGTCTGGAACATCGCCCCTCCGCCGCAAAGCGGCAAATACGTTGGCGAGTTTCTCCGAAACTCGCACCAAGCGAGCCTCCCTCCTATCAAACCCAGCCACGCGCGAAGGCCAATCTTCGGCGCGAGCCATCCCTCTGTTACGAGGTCCACGTCACTTTGTTTCGATGCCCGCACGAAGGGCAAACGCCGCCATCGTGCCGCTCACAAACGTCACGCGCCTCGGAAATGTGCATTAGCGAATAGCCGGCGCCTACTAAAAACAACCAGCCAAAGACCACCATAAACTTGATCCGGAAGTACAATCCCAGCGCTCCACAGATCACCGCGATGAGCGTAAACCACTTCGCGTAGGCAATGAGTTTCGACGGCGGATCACAGTGCCCAGGCCAACCCTGGTTCTGATCCGCTGGAAACCTGTGGTTGCATTTCTCGCAGGTCATATCATCGAACCGCCAAACTCGTTTCCACGCCCTCAAACAAGCAGGATCGAGCACCATTCTATCGCCGCCAGAGAGATCCGCAAAAACCGCCGGCAATTGACCGTTTCTGATCCGCGCAAATCCGCCCAATCCGCGTTCATCCGCGACCCATTTCCGCATCGCGTCTGCGACTTTGCGAGGAGATTCGCCGCCCGGCCCAAATGTCCGCCCCACCGGACATTTCACGGCCCCGCAGCGCCGCAAACTATTTCCCGAAATCTTACCTCGGTGTGCTAGGAATTGTGCCAGCGGTTGTGCTAGGCTCAGGGGGTCTCTCTAAACACACGTTCACGTAGTTGCATCCCCCCGAAATCCTAATCGTAATCGTACTCTTAATCGTAATCGCATTTCCCCCTTCCCTTAGCAACGCCCAAGCCCTCCGCCAGCGCTCTTCGTTCGCCAATTCAGTTCCAATTTAGAAATCCAGACTGGGAGTACCGCGATGTCACGCCGACGCTCGCTCGACGCCGCCAAACGAGACCATGTTTGCCGACTCATCGAAATCGGCCTCTCGCTCCGCATCGCCGCCGAAAACGTCCAATGCTCTCCGCGAACTATTCGCCGCGAGATGGATCGCGACGAGGACTTTCGATATCGAATGAACGACGCCCGCCATGCCGCACGCCAGAGCCCGTGGGCTCGCGAGCAGCGCGCGGCGTCACGCAGATTAGCTCGCCGGCACAGCGCCCCCACGCCCACGGGTTCGGTCAGTTCGGCCTCGGAAGTGGACAATTCCGCTCTCGACGCGGACATTTCGCGAGGTGGGAAGGACAGTCGCCGCCTGTGGCTAGTTGGCCTGTTTGCTGAGAGATTCCAATACCATTGCGCCCTTCAGGCCGCGACGAGGAACGCATCATGAAACGACTTAACGCGCCTCGCGCCGCGCGTCGGAGGCGGGGGCGATTGACAATTGACGGAGGCTTTATACAGCTCCGCGCCACCTGCTCCGAATTCCCTGCTCCGAGCTACAGCAGCGAGACCGAAACGGTGCGCCCGTTGGTCTCGAACCCCAGCTTGTCCTCGCGGGCGAGCCAGCCGAGGGCCGCCGCCACAAGCTCGGCAGGCGCCGCCACGGCCTTGGTCAGCTCGGCCGCGGTCTTGGTCCCCTGCTCCGAGAGCACGCGCCACACATCGCCGGCAACGTGGCCAATTTCCTCCGAAGAAAACTCCCGCCCCGCTGCGGTCGGCTTAGCGCCCTTCTTCGCCGCCGGCGCCTTAACGCCCACGGCCTTTCCCCCCGCTTGCGGTTTAGCCTCTTTGGGGGCCGCCTTCGCCTTCGGCGTAACTTTTGCAGCCGAAGCAGCCTTGACGGCGTTCTTCGAAGCGGGCACGGACGGGTCGACTTTCTTCTTGGCCACTGCGATGCTCCAAAATGCGCGCCCGGCCAGGCCCTCCCTGCCTTGCCGAACTTGGCTAACTGGTAAACTCCGCCAGGGCCAAAGTATAGCTCAACGCCCCATCCCCTCAAGGACGCCCGCGATCAGCCAAAAACGCCCGTTTCACCTCGCCTCTTGTGAATCCCACCGGCCTCCAACTTCCGATCCTAATCCTAATCGTAATCGTAATCGCATTTCCCCCTCCCCCTCCCCTACCAACGCCAAACCCTCCGCCCGCGCTCCGCTCCGCAGACTCCGCGTCGCGGCTAACTCCCTTCTGAACCCTAAACCCTGAACCCTCCGCCAATGTCCGTCGCCGAACGAATCCTCGACTCCCTCACCCACAACTTCGCCGACCTGGGCGACGCCGCCAGTGCCACGCGCGTGGGCCTGCGGCTAGTGCTGGCCGCGACCCTTGGCGGCGCCCTCGGCTACGAACGCGAGCACGTCGGCAAGCCCGCCGGCCTGCGCACCCACATGCTGGTCGCCATCGGCTCAGCTCTGTTTGTGCTGGCGCCGCGCGAGTCCGGCGCCGACCAGCAGGCCATCTCGCGCGTGGTGCAGGGCCTTGTCGCGGGCATCGGCTTCCTGGGCGCGGGGTCGATCCTTAAATACCGCGAGGGGCACGACGAGGTCGTCGAAGGCCTCACCACCGCCGCCGGCATCTGGACCACCGCGGCCATCGGCGTCACTGTCGCCATGGGCCGCGGCTCGACGGCCGTCGTCGCCACATTGCTCTCGCTGTTCATCCTTCGCGTCCTGCCCAACAACGAGTCCAAGAAGAGCCGCATCATCAAACCCGACGACCCCAAAACCAACGACCCCAACCCGCCAACCCCGTCAAAGCTCTACTCGGACCATTTCGACCAATAGCCAAGTATTTCCGGACTCCCCGCTCCCTGCCCCGTGCTCCCTGCTCTTTCAAGGCCATACCCTCACCCAACCGACTGACGTATACTTGAAGTGTTCACCGTGGCTTCGTGCCGCATCCGGGGGGCGAACTGGTTTCGACCGGGTAGGCGAAGCGTAGGTGGCGTGCCGTGGTTGATCAGTGGGCCACGTTAAAAAGCTGATCACAACCTTCAATTGCCGAAGGTTCCTATGCTTTGGCTGCCTAGTTAATACCTAGAGCATCCCGGACTAAGGGCTGATGTTGGATTGGCCCGGACGTCCGTCACTAATTCCAACTAGCCGCGTGGCACCGCCCAGTACACGCGCGGCGAAATAAAGTTCTGAGCTAGTCCGCAGAGAGCTACGCCGGCGAGGCGATCTGCGTGCGAAACCAAAACGCCGACTACGCACGTAGAAGCTTACGTAGAGACTATACGGGACGCGGGTTCGATTCCCGCCGCCTCCACTTTTTGGCCACTTGCGAGTTTTTCGCAAGTGGCCTTTTTCTTAACGACGTTGACGCCAGCATCAATTGCAAGTACAGCACGTCGAGGCAGCGGCCGAATTTGAACCCGACTTCGCGCAGGTGGGCAACCTCCACGAAACCCAACTCGCGCATCAGATTGATGCTGGCGGTCTGCTCCACACATGCGCCGCCGAGAACGGTGTGAAACCCCAGCTCTTTGGCTCTCTGGAGTAGATCGACCAATAGCGCCCGACCGAAGCCGCTACCGAGGCGGTCGTGCCGCACGTAGACCGAGGGCTCGATGCTGCCGGAATAACCGGCCCGCTCGCGAAACTTCGAAAGCGAACCCCAGCCGACAATCTGGCCCTCGAACTCGCCCACGAGTACC
>JANOIK010000742.1:0-1500 GCA_031407585.1 Planctomycetota bacterium
ATTGGCGTTGCCGCCGTTGGTGCCGGAGCCGCCATTCCCTCCTACAGTGTTCGCTCCGTTTGCGCCGGGGGCGCCAGCCGTTCCATTATCGACCACCGTGGCTGCATCGACGGTCGAAAGCGATAAGCCGCCCGCGGCCACCAGCGCAACAAGAAAGTGAAGGGCGGAACGGGAGCAGAATTTTATGAATGACTGGGCGGTATTAACCGTTCGTTTTGTCTTCATGTGAAGTCATTTCCAAATTAGGTGTGGGTAAGCCTGCCGATGTAAGTCTTGATTAATCGCTCTAGGCCTTGGCATATTTCGCACCGATAATTATGAATCGACGCGTATCGTGATTCTTCATCGTTCGCTCGTTTCGTGTTGGAAAAGGAGTTTCAAAACCGGGGGCTAGCGATCGGTTTGTTATCTACGAAACAAAAAAGGCATCGGGGCGGTCTCCCACCGGGCATGACTATTGTTAGCCCAAGGTGGAAGAAGGCGCCGATGCCTTTTTTTGTTTCGCAGTTTTGGCGCTACTAAGCTCCGCGAAAACCTAAAGGGAGAACGCTCATGCTACTTCGAATGTCCCTCACACTTATCCTGCTCGCAGGCGCGCTACCGGCGGGCGGAGCGGTGTCGTCGAGGATCCAAACCAGCGGTTCAATTGCGACCTCACCGTTCCAGTTCCACGCTCTTCCCAGCAACACGAAGGATGGGAGCGCGGACCCGATGAATCTAGGCGGAGCCGGGGACGACGCGGTGGCGGCAGCCACGCTCATGGGAACCGCCGGCTTTCTAACGCTCAGTTCGCACGGCTGCTCCGGGCCGGCGCTCGGCGGCCCGGGCGGCACTGCCAATGCAAACAGCTACGTTGACTACGTCGAGGTTTTCGTCATTCAGTCGGACACGCTCCCCCTCGGAACGCCGGTCACGATCAATGTCAAGCTGGCTGCGGCCCGGTCGTTCCGCGCCAACGTCATTCAGCCGTTTCCGGTCAGACTCGGCGACGCCGCCGTCAATGCGGAAGCGTCTGTCGTCTTCAATACCGATATCTCGGTCGTATCGTTCCGCGGCGATTTCGCAGCCCAGCAAGTTCACAATGAGCCCATCAACCGTGGCATGTCCGGCATCTTCGCGAGCTCGTCCGGCCCTCCCGAGGACGCAGGAGAGCCAAAAGCGGGGGAGTTCATCGCGACCCTCCCCGGGCGAGTTGGCGGCGAGTTCAAGATTAATCTCGCTACGCACATCGGCGCCGGTTCCAGCGCATCAAATCCGGTGGTAGGCGATGGCGACGGCCAAATGTCGCTGATGTGGGGCGCCGACGTGGTAGGCGGCCTGGCGGTAATCCTCAACTCGGGCGGTGATCCGCTTCCTCCGCCCAGCTACGCCACGGTCGTAGGCGTTCTGGCGATTCTTCCACCGCCCCCCGACGAAATAGTGCCCGAGCCGACATCGGCGGTGCTGCTGCTGGTCGGCGCGGGGCTAGTAATGGCCCGCCGCGTGAGAAAGTAGCGTGGC
>JANOIK010000749.1:0-6003 GCA_031407585.1 Planctomycetota bacterium
CAATCGACCGCACAGCCGCCAACGCCGCGCACCAACATCTGGATCTTCTGGCGGCACGTGGCATTCACGATCCTCTACAACTCGGTCCTCCTCGCGGCGATCATGCAACTGTTCAAACTCCGCTGGAGGGTCTCGGAATGAGGTGCGTTGTTCCACGTCAACAAAGAATTGGCCGCGGATGAACGCGGATTTAACGGATGACCGCGGATCAAATGCAGGAAGGAGTTCGCCGATCTAAGAAATGTAAAATGAGGTACGAGCAATGATTCACACTGAGGTTTCCGAGCAGATCATCAAAAGTTTCTATCACGTCTACAACACGCTCGGCTATGGTTTTCTTGAACGCGTCTACGAGAATGCTCTTCGTAACTCAATACATAACGCAGGTCTCCTTGTCGTCCAGCAGCACGCCATCTCCGTTCACTTCGAAGGCGAGGTCGTCGGCGAGTATTACGCCGATCTCGTCGTCGCCGACAAGGTAATCATCGAAATTAAAGCCGCCGAAGCGATCGCCAAAGAGCACGAGGCTCAGCTACTCAATTACCTCAAAGCCACCGGCTACCAAGTCGGACTAATCCTCAACTTCGGCCCCAAAGCCGAATTCATCCGCCGCGCTCACACTCCGAAAACATCCGCGTAAATCTCCCAAATCCGCGTTCATCCGCGGCCCATTCCCCTCCTCGCGAGCAACTTGACGATCCAATCTCCCCCGTGCGATAACACCACCGAAGCCCCCGCTCCCGTCCCGAGCCGCGTCATGTTCGCCGACACGCCACCTGAGCGCGCTGAAACCCAGCGCGCCGAAACCCCACAGGCTGAAACCCAGGACGAACGCGATCTGCTTTCCTACCAAGGCCGCATCGAGCGGTCGACGATCGTCAAAATCCCCGAGTTCAAGCGCGACGAACGCCTGCGGCACGTCATCTTCAGCCGCCAGTTCTCGGTCGAGCTGCTCGAGGACCTCGCAAGCACGGCCGACATGATCCGCGGCCTGTCGAAGAGCCGCCCGGGACAGAACTTTCTCATCAACCTGCTGCACCACAAGCGGGCGATGCTGTACTTCACGCAGCCCTCCACGCGCACGTTCCTGTCGTTCATGGCCGCGTGTCAGATCCTCGGCATCACGTGCAACGAGGTGCGCGACGCGTCGACCTCCAGCGAAACAAAGGGCGAGACGCGGTTCGACTCGATCCGCATGTTCTCCAGCTACTTCGACCTGATCGTCATGCGCAGCCCCGTCGCCCGGCTGGCCGAGGCGTGCGCGTACCTGATGAACGACCTGTCGGCCCGCGGCAGCCGCAGCGTACCGATCGTCAACGCCGGCTCGGGCGCCGACCAGCATCCCACGCAGGCCCTGCTCGACGTCTACACGCTGCAGCGCACGTTTCAGTTTGCGAACCCGAAGGACTCGCCCGTCGGCAATCGCTTTGAGGAAATCCGCCGGCAGTACCCCGCGCTCGGCAAGGGCCTTGCCGGCAAGACCTACGGCTTCTGCGGCGACATCGGCCGCGGCCGCACGGTGCGCTCGCTCGCCGAGCTGCTCGCCGGCTACGAGGGCGTGACGCTCGTGTTCGTCTCGCCGCAGCACCCGACGCTCACGCTGCGCGACGACCTGCGGCAGCGCCTGCGCAGCCGCGGCGTGCGGTTCTTCGAAGTCGATTCGCTCGAGGAGCCCATCGACGGACGTCCGTTGATCGAGCAGGTCGACGCGCTCTACATGACACGCATCCAGAAGGAGCACAACAACCCGGCCGACGTGGCGTCGTTCGCGGCGATCGACTTCGACCGCTACAAGCTGAGCCGCTCGTTGGTCGCCCGCATGAAGAGCTACGCGCCGATCCTCCACCCGTTTCCGCGCGACCAGCACTTCGGCGAGATACCGCAGGAAATCGACGCCGACCCGCGGGCGATGTACTTTCGCCAGGCGCGCAACGGCATGTGGATTCGCGCCGCGCTGCTGGCGCACATCTTCAATGCCGACCACCAGATTTCACGGTTCTTCCACGAGCAGTTCAGCCAATGGGGCGAATCGCCGGTGGAGCTGTCAGCCGTCAGCGGTCAGCCTTCGGCCAGAAAGGATTAGCCTCGCTGTCTGGCTGACCGCTGATAGCTGAGAGCTGACAGCTTTCATGGCCCTCCTCATCGACGGCTACAACCTGCTCCACGTCACCGGCATCGTCGGCCGCCCCGGCTCGGGCCTACACGGCTCGCGCGAGGCACTCTTGCGCTTCCTCGCTGGCAAGATCGATCCCAAAGAGCTCCCCGCAACGACCATCGTGTTCGACGCCGCCGAAGCGCCGTCCGGGTTGCCGCGCACCGTGATGCACGAAGGGATGACGATCCACTACGCCTCGGACTACGACAGTGCCGACGCGCTCATCGAAGAGCTGATCGCGGCATACAACGTCCCGCGATCGCTGCTAGTTGTCTCGAGCGACCACCGCATCCAGCGCGCCGCCCACCGCCGCCGCGCGCCGTTCGTCGACAGCGACGTATGGATGGCCGACCTCGGGCGGCGCCGTCCGGGAGCTCGTGGCGATGGCGGCGAGTCAACGGCGCGGCGAACCGGCGCTCTGACTGCGGAGGAAGTCGCCTACTGGACCGACGAATTCGCCGATGCGCCCTCGGACGAGTCGCCTAAGAAGGGAGGAAAGGCGAAGAAGCGGACCTCCGAAGGCGGCTTCAACGCCGAGAATCCGTTCCCGCCTGGCTACGGGGAAGACTTGCTCGACGAGTCTCGGTGACTACAGCGTCGCCGGCTGACTCGCGTCGCTCGCCTCGCCGGTGGCCAGAGGAAACAGCGTAAACTCGCCGGTAGTTCGTAGTTCCAGCTCGTAGGTCACGCCCTCGCGGACTTGGATCGACGGGGCGTCGGCGTGGGCCGCGCGGATGCCCAGCTCTTTCGCCTTGGCCGGGTTGCTGGCAATGTTCCAGAAGTCGGCCCAGATGCGCTTCTCGAACTCGGTCGTCTCGCCGTAGCGCGCGTACGACGCGGGACTCGTGCCAATCTGGTCGAGCGGGAAGCCGTCCTTCGGTTCCTGGTGCTCGCCGAAGATTCGCTGGAACAGGCAGATCGCTGTATTGCGGTCGAGCGCGTTTTCCTCGATGTACTTGTCGTCGAACTTCGCGACCAGGCATTCGATGTAGACGCGGTCGCCAACGATGTCGAACGTCTTCCGCGCGTCGCTCACGGGCTTGCCGTCCTCGTCGACCTCGAAGAACTCCACTTTCGAGATGACCTCGCCGGCGTCGTTCTCGCTCTGATCGACGACGTGCAAGTGGGCGATGCGGTGCCGCAGCTTAAGGAAGCCCATCGCAGTTTCCAGCTTCGCGATGATGGCCTTCTTCAGCTCGACCTCGGTCGCAAGTCGCTGAGCGCGCTCGTTGCTGGCCACAAGATCGGTTCGCGCCGCGGCGAGCTGGCCGGAGAGGGCGTCGAGCTCCTGCTGCTTCGCGGCAAGCAGTTGCTGCGGCTCGTGGTAGAGCGTGTAGGCCTTCCAGCCCCCGAAGCCGGCGCCGGCCATGAGGAGAGCCAGCAGCCCCGTGCGGGCGGCGCTGTTGGCAGTGCGAACGGTTTCGTTGATGGATCCCATAGCGTTAGCATAGCGAGTCGCGTCGCGCGAAACACCATGGTCTCAATTCCCGGCGGAATCCGGAGTTTCCAGGGGCAGGTCGATCGTGAACGTGGCGCCGCGCTCGTGGCCCGCGCCCACTGAGAGGCGGCCGCCGTGGGCGTCGATGATCCGCCAGCACTTCGACAGACCGAACCCGAGCCCGCGGCCCGCTTCGCGGCCGGAGTAGAACGGCTCGAAGATGTGGGGCCGCACCTGCGGTGGGATGCCCGGCCCGTCGTCGCGGACGGTGATGCGGAGCCCGCGGCCGTCGGCGGTGAGTGACGCGGTTATCTCGATACGCCCCTGGCGGCCGATGGCTTCGAGCGCGTTGACGAGGAGCGCCTTCACGGCGACGGCGAGCTGCGCGGCGTCAGCGTGCAAGGCGGGAAGCGATGGATCGGCGACGAGCAGCAGCTCGACCTCGCGGCGCCGGCACTCGGACGTCAGTTCTCCCTGAAGCTGCTGCAGGAGCTGCGGGACGCTCACAGCCTGCTGCTCGAGCTTCGGCGGGCGCGCAAACAGCATCAAGTCCGAGATCATCTCGTGGGCGCGCAGCGCCTGCTGGTGGATCGCCTCGAGCGCGCGCCGCCGCTCGGGGTCGCGCTCATCGCGAAGCAGCGTCTGCGCCCGCGCGGCGATGTTCGCCAGCGGGTTGTTGATCTCGTGGCTTGCGCCGTACGCCAGCTCTTTGAGCGCTTCGAGCTTCGCCTGTTCGAGTGCCCCTAGGAACTCTGGGTTCGGCGAGCTCATGCGAACCGCCTAGGCTACTTCGCGGCCACGGTCTCGAGGTCGAGCAGTTGGCACGTGCGGGCCACGAGCTGATCGACGTCGAACGGCTTTTTGATAAAGTCGTCGGCGCCCGCGTCGCGCAGCTCTTGGATCTTCTCCTGCTCGACCATGCCCGAAATGCAGATGATCCGCACGTCGTCCATGGTCTTGTCGCTGCGGACGAGCTGGCAGACTTCCTTGCCGTTGATGTCCGGCAGCATGATGTCGAGCACGACCAGATCGGGGCGGAACTCTTTGATGAGCATGCCGGCGCCGAAGCCGTTGTTCACGCTGCGCACATCGAAGCGGCCGTCGCGGGCCAGGCCGTCGACGATCAGCTCGACCAGATCCTCATCGTCGTCGACGACGAGGATCTTGCGCTTGCCGCTGTCGAGGGCGTCGGTCGGGATGCCGTTGTCCCGCATGAACGAATACAGCTGTTCGCGCGGGATGCGGCGAAAGCGGCTGCCCGGGACGCGGAATCCCTTGAGCTGGCCCGAATCGAAACAGCGGATGATGGTCTGCTGGCTGACTTTGCAAATCTTGGCGGCTTCGCCGGTCGTGAACACGGTCTTCATAGCTGGTAACCACCTCTCTCCTTAGTCGATGGTCGCAGTCGCGGCCGTTGAGCTCTTTGGGCCAAGGGCAGCGAAACTAGCGGGCAGGGGATGCAGGCAGATTCACGAACGCAAGAGCGAGGCTTGCGTGGCGAGCATCCCTGCCAGCCGCGATCATCGTTCCCAGGGGTCCTGGGGTGCGTAAACTCCTAAACTCGCGTTTGCCGACTCAGTGTTGCGAAGTTCTTCAGACGGCAGTGTCGTCCATGCCTGCCGAAGCTTCCTGGATTGCCAATTGCGGGAATTATAACGATGGGGCAAGTTGAGTCAACATCGTTTGGATTGATGTAACACATTCTGTTGATTGATCTTGCGCTATTTTGAGGGGCTGGAGGCCATTTTGCGTTTCGGCCGGCGTGCCCGCTAGCGAATTGCTCCTTTCCCTTCGAGGTGCACCATCAAGAGCGCGATGTCGGCCGGCGTGATGCCGCTGACGCGACTCGCCTGCGAGAGGTCGACCGGGCGAATGCGGCCGAGCTTCTCGCGCGCTTCGGCGCGAAGATGGACGAGCCGGCCGTAGTCGAAGCTCTCGGGAATGCGTTTGGCGGCGAGGCGGCGCTGGCGCTCGACGTCGGCCTGTTGGCGGGAGACGTACCCTGCGTACTTCAGGTCGCACTCGACGTGAGCCCGCGCGGCCGGGCTGGCTTCGGCAAGCTGGGGCATCCAGGCGATCAGGTGCGACCACTCGTTTTCAGGCCGCCGCAGGTGCTGCGCGAGTGTCACGCCCTCGCGTCGCGTCGACTCGAGGAGTGCGGTGAGCCGTTCGATCTCGGCGGTCTTCGCTTCGAGCCGATCCATGCGCTCGAGGTCGGCAAGCCCCGCCTCGAACGCCAGCGGCGTGAGGCGGCGATCCGCGTTGTCGTGCCGCAGCAGCAGGCGGAACTCGGCGCGGCTCGTGAACATGCGATAGGGCTCATCGACGCCGCGGGTCACCAGATCGTCGATCAGCACGCCGATGTAGGCCTGGTCGCGCGAGAGGATTAGCGGCTCGCGCCCCGCGAGCT
>JANOIK010000775.1:0-1792 GCA_031407585.1 Planctomycetota bacterium
ATCGCCACGCAAGCCGAGCTGCAGGAGTTCAAACACAGCTACTGGGTCTGGGCCGCGGAGTTCTCGCCCAACGGCAACCGCCTCCTCACCGCGGGCCAGGACGGCAAGGCCATCGCGTGGCAACTCACCGAACTGTTCGACCGCACGCCGGAAGCCCTCGAGCTCCGCGCCGCCAAGGGCCTGCCGCCGCTGAACGACGACGACCTGTACTCCGAGCTCACCAATTTCACCCAACACCGCGGCCCCATCTTCGCGGCGCGCTTCTCGCCCACGACCGGCGAGGTTGCCACCGCCGGCGAAGACGGCCGCGTGCTGCTGTGGAATCCTGACAAGGTCGACCCCGTCGATATCAAAGCCACGCTCGATAGGCTGGAAGTGCGCGGGACGGAAATCACCGCACCGCCGCAGGCCGCGCCGCGATTCCGCGCTCTTGCCGGCCACCGCGGCCCGGTGCGCACGCTCGCGTTCGCGCCCGACGGTCAAACGCTCGCCAGCGGCGGGCAGGACAACGTCATCCGCCTGTGGGACGCCGCTACCAGCGCCTCGCTCAAAGAGCTCCGCGGCCACGCCAGCCACGTGCGCGCGTGCGACTTCTCCCGCGACGGCAAACTGCTGCTCTCCGCCGGTCGCGACCAGCACGTGAAGCTGTGGCGCCCTGAATCCTACGGTGAAACGCACTTGCTGGCCGCGAGCGAAGATTTCGGCATGGACGTGCTCTCCGCCCGCTTCAGCGCCGATGGCTCCTCCGTGATCACCGCCAGCCGCGACCGCACCGCGTCGCTGTGGGACGCCGCGACGCTCGCCCGCAAGCAGCGGTTCCAGGAGGGGCACGATTTCCTCGCGTCCAGCGCCGTGTTCTACGCCGACGGCTCGCGCCTCGCGACTGCCGCGGGCGATGGCACCGTGCGATTGTGGGACGTCGGCGGCGGCGCCGAAACGCATCGCCTGCCCGGCACGGGCTACACCGCCGCGGTCGACGTGTCGGACGATGGCCGCTTCATCGCCACGGCCAGCACCACGGCGGGCGAGGCGCTCGTGTGGAACGCCGCGACCGGCGAAAAATTTGCCACGCTCCCCGGCCACAACGCCGAAGTCACCGCCGTGGCGTTCGCCCCCGGCGGCGCCATGCTCGCCACCGGCGACAACAACGGCCATATCCGCCTCTGGCGCCTCGACCGCCCGTCGGGCGAGTGGCGCGAGGGCGCCAAGCTCGACGGCCACAGCCGCACCATCACCGCGCTCATGTTTGTCGACGCCGGCCAGCGGCTCATCTCCGCCAGCGGCGACAACTCCTGCGGCCAGTGGGACGTCGTCGCCGCCCGCGAGCTCACCGATCGCGTCCTCCGCCACCCCGAGTGGGTCGCCGACATGACCGCAACGCCCGACGGCAAACTCGCGCTCACCTGCTGCGACGACGGCAAATTAAGGTTGTGGTCGCTCGCCGATTCGCGGCTGCTCCGCACGCTCGAGACCGCGGGCGACGCCTCGGCCTTCACCTCGATCGACATCTCAGCCGACGGCCGCCTCGCCGCCGCCGCCTGCGCCGCCGAAGGCACGATCCGCCTCTGGAACCTCGCCACCGGCGAAGAGCTCCCGGGGCAAGCCGATGCCGTCGCTCCCGTTAGCCGCGACGCGGAGTCCGCGGAGCGGAGCGCGTCCGACGCCAACGCCGCGCCCGCCATCCCCGCCTTCCTCTCCCTCGGCCGCAACACGGGCCGCGTCTGGGCCGCCCGCTTCGCACCGTCCTCCGCCGCGATGCTCATCATCGGCGGCAACGACGCCCAGTTGCTCG
>JANOIK010000794.1:0-2322 GCA_031407585.1 Planctomycetota bacterium
ATCGGGCAGATCACCACCGACGGCGGCACCGGGTACTGCATCGAGTACACCGGCTCGGCCCTCGCGGGGCTGACGATGGAAAACCGCATGACGATCTGCAACATGTCGATCGAAGCGGGTGCCCGCGCGGGCATGATCGCGCCGGACGAAACGACGTTCGCCTATCTCAAGGGCCGGCCGTTCGTCCCCACCGGCGCCGCATGGGACAAGGCCGTCGCCGAGTGGCGCAAGCTGCCGACCGACGCCGGCGCCGCGTACGACAAGTCGCTGAAATACGCCGCGGCGGACATCGCCCCGCAAGTCACCTGGGGCACCAACCCGGGGCAGGTGACCGCCGTGAACGCTCGCGTCCCCCGCCCCGCCGACTTCGCCGACCCCACCGACCAGAAGACTACCGCCCAGTCGCTCGAATATATGGGCCTCGCGGGCGGCGAGGCGATCACCGACCTCAAGCTCGACCGCGTCTTCATCGGCTCGTGCACCAACGCGCGAATCGAAGACCTCCGCGCCGCCGCCGCCGTGGCCAAGGGCAAGAAGGTGTCGAGCCACGTGAGCGCGATGGTCGTCCCCGGCAGCGGCCAGGTGAAACTGCAAGCCGAGGCCGAGGGCCTCGACCGCGTGTTCAAGGACGCCGGTTTCGACTGGCGCGAAGCCGGCTGCAGCATGTGCCTGGCAATGAACCCGGACAAGCTGGCGCCGGGCGAGCGGTGCGCCTCGACGAGCAATCGCAACTTCGAAGGCCGCCAAGGCAAAGGCGGCCGCACGCACCTGGTAAGCCCCGCGATGGCCGCCGCAGCCGCCGTGGCGGGCCACTTCGTCGACGTCCGGGATTGGGAGTAAGCGAGGTTAAGATGCTGCGATTGTTTTCGAGATCAAGTTACGCGTTTCTCGCACTGGCACTCGCGACGAATTTTTCCCCGGCGCTGAATGCGCATGGCGAATCGTCGATGAAAACTCGCGCTCCCTCCAAAAGCAGAGAATATGACCGCGATGAAAATGGGACGGTGGATTCGTACTCGGAAGAATACAGTTTAGGCAAGGGACTGACGCTACGAACATCGGAACGCCTGAACGAGGGCAATCGCGAGCTCAATGTACGCATTACGGCGATCATGCTTGAGGAACGGGATTTGTGGACCGAAAGCTGGAACCCCACGCTTAAGAGCCGCTCGTTCACGGTTTCAAGAGAATGTCCGTTCGATATCGGTGTGGATGATCATGCAGGCTCAGGTAGGGCGACGATCATGCTGCTCGACGAGAAGCATCGCTTTGTTGCTATCCTGGTCCGCAAGAAGGATGGCCGATATGCACCTGTGACGGAAGAAGAACTCGCTCGCGTTAGTAAGGTGAGTGAGACCGTCAATGAATTTGTCGTTGACGTACTTGAACGCGCCGATGAGTTGACGGAAGACAAAGATGAAGCCAACAAAGTAATAGAGAAACTGGACGAAGCCATCGAGAAATATGACCGAGGCGCCGACGACTCGACCGAAAGTTCAATCGAGTCGGAGAACAATGGAGAGGAATCTAAGTAAGTCGATGAAGCCCTTCACCAAACACACCGGCAAAGTCGTCGCGCTCGATCGCGCGAACGTCGACACCGACCAAATCATCCCCAAGCAGTTCCTCAAGCGCATCGAACGCACCGGCTTCGGCGAGTTCCTGTTCTGGGACTGGGCCCGCCGCGACGATGGCTCGCCGAACCCCGACTTCGAGCTGAACAAGCCCGCGGCCAAGGGCGCGAGCGTCCTGCTGGCCCGCCGCAACTTCGGCAGCGGCTCCAGCCGCGAGCACGCCCCCTGGGCGCTCGAGGACTACGGCTTCCGCTCCGAGACCGCCCCCAGCTTCGCCGACATCTTCTATAACAATTGCTTCAAGAACGGCATACTTCCCGTGCGGCTTAGCGAGGAGCAGGTCGAGGAGTTGTTCCAACTCGCCGCGAAGCACTCGCCGTACGAACTGACGGTCGATCTCGAAACGTGCACGCTGTCGGACGGCCGCGGCTTCTCCGCGAAGTTCGACGTGGAGCCGTTCCGCCGCCACTGCCTGCTCAACGGCCTGGACGACATCGGGCTCACGCTCGAGCACGAAGCGAAGATCACCGCCTACGAGCAAGCGCACGCCGTCGGGGCCTGAGCGAGGAGACATCGGATGGGCCTCACGCAAAGGCGCAAAGACGCAAAGAAGAGAAAGGGGAAATACTCTCCCTTCCCCCTTTGCGTCTTTGCGCCTTTGCGCCTTTGCGTGAGGCCCATCCGATGTCTCCTCGCTCAGGCCCCGACGGCGTGCGCTTGCTCGTAGGCGGTGATCTTCGCTTCGTGC
>JANOIK010000820.1:0-2641 GCA_031407585.1 Planctomycetota bacterium
CGCTCGCGGACGATGGCGAACGAGGTGAGGAACAGCGTCACCAGTTGCAGGATGATGCCGACGAGCCCTGGGACGAAGAAGCGTGAGCTTTCCAGGTCGGGGTTGAACAGAAGGCGCGGGCGAATTTCGATCGGCAGCTCCGCCCGGCCGCCGGGGCCGCGTGCGGCAGCCACTTGCAGGGCCTCGGCCTTGGTGCGCGCCATGCGAATCGACAGATAAAACCCTAAGAGCTGGGCAGTTTGGAGGGCAGCCGTTGCGACCTGCGAATCGCTGCCGTCGATCAGCACCTGCACCTGGGCCTGCTCGCCGCTGATGATGCGGTCGGAGTAGTTCGCGGGGATCGTGATCCCGGCCTTGGCGACGCCGCTGGTCAGAGTGCTCTGGAACTCAGTCTCGTCGTTCACGCGAACGACCACATCGAAGCGGTCGGTGTTCTCGAACGCCTCGACCAGCTCGCGGGCATAGCGCCGGCCGTCGAGATCGTAAACGGCGAGCGGGATGTGTTCGATTTGCGTTTCGATGGCGTAGCCGAAGATGATGGTTTGCATCACCGGCACGACCAGCATGAAGAAGATGGTCGAGGGCTGGCGGCGGATGTGGAGAAATTCCTTGACCAGGATGGCGAAGAAGCCGGCGAGCGAGCCGCGCCGCTCCAAGGGCTCGGCGGGAGTGGAGTCCGCGGGGGCAACGGCTTTCGATGGGGCGGACTGGTCGCTTAAGCGACCAGTCCGAGGCGCCGCGGGCGCGGGCCCGGCCTTTGCCCGTTGTTCGGTGTCGGCGGTGAGGGTGACGAAGACGTCCTCGAGCGTCGGCGTTGTTTCGCGGAATTCGGCGTCCGCGAGGGTGAGGCCGAGTCGGGCGACGAGCTCGGCGGGCGTCGTGCGGTCGTCGAGCATCACATGCACCGTCTCGCCGAACAGCGTCGCGTCGCGCACGCCCTCGATGGTGCGGAGGACGCCGAGGCGTTCCGCGGGCCGCGGCACGCGCAGCTCGTAACGCCGCGTGCCCGCCGGCGTCACTGCGGGCAAGCTCTTGAGCTGCTCAGGCTTGCCCTTCACCAGCAGCCGCGACATGTAAATGTAGCCGACGTCGGTGCATCGCTCGGCCTCGTCCATGTAGTGCGTCGTCACGAACAGCGTGACGCCGCGACCCGCGAGCTCGAACAGCAGGTCCCACAGTTGGCGGCGGGCCACCGGGTCGATGCCCGCGGTCGGCTCATCGAGGAAGAGCAGCTCGGGCTCGTGGATGAGCGCGCAGGCCAGGGCGAGCCGCTGCTTCCATCCGCCGGAGAGCGTGCCGGCGAGTTGGTCGACGCGGTCGCCGATGCCGGTGAGCTCAAGCACCTCGCCGCGGCGCAGCTCGAGCCGCTCGGCGTCGAGCCCGTAGATGCGGCCGTAGAAATCGATGTTCTCCTGCACTGTCAGATCCGCGTACAGGCTGAACTGCTGCGACATGTAGCCGATGCGGCGCTTGATGAGCTCGGCGTCGGTACGAATGTCGTAGCCCAGCACGGTGGCCGTTCCCTCTGACGGCGGGAGGATGCCGAGCAGCATGCGGATGATGGTGCTCTTGCCGCTGCCGTTCGGGCCGAGCAGACCGAAGATGGACCCGCGCTCGACCTGGAATGAAACGTCGCGCACGGCGACGAGCTCGCCGAAGGTGCGAGTGAGATTCTGCACGTCGATCGGCGGGTCGACCCGTGCGTCGCTCATGGGGCGGCTGGCTCCGGCGCCCCCTCGCCCGACAGCCACACATCGGCGGCCATGCCGGGGCGCAGTTGGTCGAGGCCCTCGCGGAGCTCGACCTTGATGCGGAACACCTGCTTCACGCGCTCTTCGGGCGTTTGCACGTTGCTGGGCGTGAACTCCGCCTGGCGGGAGATGAACGTGAGCTCGCCGGCGAAGCGTTTTCCCGGAAAGCTGTCGACCTCGATCCAGATTTTCTGCCCCACCTTGAGGTCGAGGCGGTTTTCAGGGACGTAGGCGCGCACCCACAGGCGCCCGACGTCCATGATCGAGAGCACGGGCGCCGCGGCGCCGGCGAGGTCGCCGGGTTGCAGGTCGAGCGCCTCGATCACGCCGTCGACGGGGCTGCGTATGACCAATTCCTCGATGCGCTGGTCGATCGCTTCGAGCGAGGCCTGGGCGGCGTCGCGGGCGGCCTCGGTCCGGTTGATTTCCTCGACGCGAAATCCCTGCTTCGCCAGCTCCGCCGCGAGCCGGGCCTCTTCGGCCTGGGCCCGCGCGGCCCGCACCACTTCCTCGCGGGTGCCCGCCTGCAGCAGGTTGAGCGCCTCCTGCCGCGCGGCGACGGACCCCTCGGCGACCGCCAGCGATTCGGTCGCCTGGTCGAGATCCTCCTGCGTCGTGGCATTCGTGCCGGCAAGCTGGCTCACGCGGCGGAAGTTCTCTTGGGCCAGCCGTTGCTGGGCCTCGGCGACGCGAAGATTCGCCTTCGCGGCGTCGATTTCCTCTTTACGCGGGCCGGCCACCTGCTCGTCGAGCGCCGCCTGGAGCTGTTCGTACCGGGCCTGGGCCTGGGCGACCTCTTCCTTGCGGAGGCCCGACTTCACCCGCTGGTAGTCGGCCTCGCGCGCCGCAAGCGTCGCGGCGACGCGCTTCTGCTCGGCGAGCAAATCGAA
>JANOIK010000880.1:0-2271 GCA_031407585.1 Planctomycetota bacterium
TCAAACGCCAGCCGGCTCTGCTCCTCGCCCATCACCGGATTGTTGATGTGCAACCCGCGCGCATACGCCGAGCCCCACCACGCCATCGCGCACGAGGGGTCAATCTCCGCGGCCCGCTCGAACGAGCGAATTGCTTCGTCGTGGTTGAACCCATAGAGCAACTGAAGTCCCTGGTCGAACCACTGCTGCGCCTCCGGCGACGCGGTGGTCACCTTCCGTGCGTAGCCCGAGAAGCCGTCGTAGAGCCGCGGTTCCGCGCTCAAATCTTTTCCGTCACCTGCGGCCGGCTGCTGAGCGCGGGCCGGCGCCATGGCGACTAGAGACAGCACAACGACGGTCCGCAACGCGCGCATCATGCAACTTCCCTTAAACGCTGAGCTGGTGTTCGCCGCCTGGTGTTCTCCACTTTGTCGAACGATCTAAGTCGCGGGTGGAACCACGATTGTCAGGCCTGGCCCGAATGCTGCCATACGATTGAAATGCCCAGCATTGAACGTGACAAGATGCCTGGTCCCATGAACGTGGCAAACCGCCGCCAATCGGGCGTCATGCACCTGCTTGCCCTTAATCCCCAGACCCTCGACAAGAGCCTGCCATGCCGGGAAGATCGCCGGCGACTCCGGAAGCATCTCAAACGCTGCCTCGAAGGCGTTGGCGTGAGCACCTGCCTCGGCAACGGACATATTAAGTCCATTCGCTGACTCAGGGCGCGTCGCAACCGCGCGAAATTCAATCAATGTCTGCGGAGTGACGCACGGCGAGTGCCCATCCCGGTGCAGCGCCAAGATCAGCTGAACGACGTCCGCGTGTTTCGGATCGCGACCGTTGGCGAAGCGGACAAGAATGCTCGTGTCGAGCAAATGCGTCACAGCTAGTAGATTCCCTCGCTGCTGACGGCCTCATCGGAGAGCGACACTCCATAATCGCGCACGGAGGCCAAGAGGTTTCGCTCCCAGTCGTCCTGGGGCGTGAGGTCGATGGCGCCGCTGCACGGTTCTGAGCGCGCCGGCATCGGGACGGCGAACCCTGGCCCGCCAACAACGCCTTCGCCGATCGATGAGTCCACGCCTTGGTCCATGCCCACATTCTAGCAATCGCGACCAGATTTGCACGAGATTCTTTTGGCCCCGCCCCGCCCTACCCCCCAGCTTCCTTCGCCAGCATCTTCCGCCACTTCTTCTGCCCGTTGGTCACGATGCTCCCCGGCAGCGTCGTGTAGAAGTCGTACCCCAGGTCGTTCTTCGCCGCCATCTCCTCAAACGTGGCGTACAGCACGCCGTCGCGACCCGGAAACACGGGCTTGCTGGTCGCGAGATCGTAGAACCGCGCCCAGTAAATCTCCGTCGACGTCGGCTCCGCGACATAGGCTGTCTTACCGTCGACTTTTGTCTTCGTCAGGCCCGTTACCTTCACCGAATCGAGCCACGCCAGCCCGCCCTCGATCACGTCGCATAGCTCGGGCGACGGCTTGGGCAGCGTCATCAAAAACTTCACCAGCCGCGCACTCTCCAGCCCGCTGATCGTCGCCGGCTCCATGGCCCGCGCGCCCGCGGGCTCCAGCGTCAGCGCATCGTGCTGCGCGCACCACCCAGTCTTCACGCCGTCTTGCGTGACCTGCATCTTGGCCACGCACTGCAAACCCGCCGCGAGCGCCGCCGACGCCGCCTGCCGCTCCGTGTCGCCGACAATCTCCGAGTACGGCGCCTTCGCTTCGATCGCGTACAGCAGCTCAAGCACGTGCGCGAGCGCATCGTCGTTGAGCGTCACCGAGTCGTGGTAATCGCCCTCCAGCGGATACACCTGCGGCCAACCTCCGTTGGGATACTGCGCCGCGAGAATAAACTGGAGCCCCTTCAGGAACCCCGCCTTGCAATCCTCTCGCTGCGTCGCCTGCCACACGCCGGCAAGCAAGTGCATCTGCTCGGTGGTCGAGCGATTGTCGAACGTCGCCACATAGTGCGCGCTGTGCCCCGGCTCGTGCTGCGAGCTCCACTGCATCCCCGGCTTCCGCGGCCCTTGACTGTAACCAGTGTGCTTCGACCACCCGCCGGTCGGCGTCTGGTACGAAAGCACCGTCGTTGCGAGCTCGCCGGCCTCTGGCGTCGCGAACCACGGATCGCCCACCTTCACCGACAGCTTGAAGTCGCCCCCGTCCGGCGCCTTAAGCGCCGCCGCCAGACCGGCCGCCTTCACCTCCGCGTCGGTCGCCGCGACATCCGCAAGCGCCGCCGCCGCCGACCGCTCGAGATACGCCGTCCAAGCAGCCTGCTC
>JANOIK010000935.1:0-5928 GCA_031407585.1 Planctomycetota bacterium
TCCAGGCGGCGTTTTGCACGGAATAATCTAGAAATCGCTGGCTGTAGGCAACTCGCGATGCGCTTATCCCATCGGGCAGGAAAACGTCCAGCATTTTCTGCTCGCCATCGATTCCAATCTCAATCAGGGCGTCGCTGGGCGGAACAGCGGCAACGAACTCGCTTAGGTACACTTCTTCCGGGCAGACTTGGCGTAGCGAGTAGCGAACGCCGTTGACCAAAAGGCTCAACGTCACGCGGGCGGAATGACCGTTCTCTTTCACCATAATGAATCTCGACAGGCTCCAACTCGTCCCTCAAGCTACCGCATACGCTCGGTCGCGGCAAATCCAAGTCGACTTTTCAGCGTTCCTGGGCGACGGGACGGACGGCGCCGTTTGGGCGACGTCGCGCCGCTCGGCGCTCAAAATTTTTTATCGGCAAGAGAATTTTCGAGATGAGTTAGAATGCTACCAAAGACTCAAGGCGGCAGGATGGGATCGGGTGGGTTTGCTTTTTTTGCCGACGTTTATCGATGCCGACGCCAGCCTCATGGCAATCGAGATCGGCGTCGTAAAGCCTCCGCGGATTTTGGATTTTGGAAAAGTTCATCTCGATCAACCCCCGCCCTATTGGGGCGAAGCCGAAATAAGGGCAAGATTTGATGCCGAGGGACGAGGGAACTTTGGCGCCCATTGGCCTGACGTACTGGCGGCGCTTCAGGATTTGAAAGCGATTGGCATCTACTACGTCGATCCGAAGCCAGGCAATATCGTTTTCGGCGACGAGCAGGACGATCCAGACTGGGATCAAGAGCCAAAGATCGATTACAGCGACTACGAATAACTGCTTTGGGCAATTTGAACGGAGTTTATGACCACCATCACGTTCCATGGCGCCGCGCGCACCGTCACCGGTTCGAAGTACCTCCTCGAAGCGGGGGGCGCCAAGGTGCTCGTCGACTGCGGGTTGTTCCAGGGGCTCAAGGAGCTGCGCGAGCGCAACTGGGCGCCGACGCCGTTCGACGTCGCGGCCCTCGACGCGGTGGTGCTCACGCACGCGCATCTCGACCACGTCGGCTTCCTGCCGCGCATTGTGAAGGAAGGGTTCAAGGGCCCTGTGTACTGCACGCCCGCGACGCGGGAGCTGGCGGAGATCATTCTGCTCGACTCGGGCAAGATCCAAGAGGAAGACGCCAACTACGCCAATCGCAAGGGCTATTCCAAACATAGTCCCGCGCTGCCGCTCTACGACGCCCGCGACGTCGAGCGCACGATGAAGCTCTTCCGCGATCAGCCGCGCGAAGAGTGGTTCACGCCCGCGGGGCCGATGCGGATGCGGTATCACGAAGCCGGGCATTTGCTCGGCTCGGCGCTGATCGAGGTTGAGATTTCGGCGGGCGGCGCGCCGCAGCGCATCGTGTTCTCGGGCGACGTCGGCCGGTACAACGGGCCGCTCTATCACGACCCCGCGCCCCCGCCGGCGTGCGACTATCTCATTTGCGAAAGCACCTACGGCAATCGCGAGCATCCTGACGACAGTTTGCTCGACGGCCTGGAGCGCGTCGTCCATCGCTCGGTCGAGCGCGGCGGCGTGATGCTCATGGCCGCGTTCGCCGTCGGCCGGGCGCAGCAGCTCATTTACCTGCTGCAGTTGCTCAAGAGCGCCGATCGCATTCCGGATTTGCCGATTTACCTGGACAGCCCCATGTCGTGCGACGCGACGGCCGTGTATCGGCAGTTTTCCGACGAGCACGACCTGTCGGACGGCGTGCTCGATCCGGCCCACCCAGCGCTCGCCGGCCGTAACGTGATCCTGGCCCGCTCGAGCAGCGAGTCGAAGGCGATCAATCAGGTGCGCAAGCCGGCGGTGATCATCGCGTCGAGTGGCATGATGACCGGCGGGCGCATCGTACATCACCTTCAGCAGCGGCTGCCCGATCCCAAGAACACGATCGTCATCGGCGGCTTCCAGGCCATCGGCACGCGCGGGCGGATGATCGAAGACGGCGCCCCGTTCATCCGCATGTTCGGCCGGGACGTGCCGGTGCGTGCGGCCGTCGAAAAAGTGCCGGGCCTCAGCGGCCATGCCGACCACGCCGACCTGCTGCGGTGGCTTGGCGAATTGCCGAAGCCGCCGCGCCGCACGTTTCTGACCCACGGCGAACCCGACGCGATGGACGCCCTCGCCGCCGAACTCCGCGCCACCCAGGGCTGGGACATCGCCACCCCGGAGCACGGCTCGACTGCGCAACTCGATTGATTTTGCCGCCGGAGGAGATCTCTCGCAAAGGCGCGAAGGCGCAAAGGAAGAACGCAAAGGAAGACAAATGAAAAAATAGAGAGGCATTGGATTGCGATAGTAGTCTCGAATCCGGATGAGTGAAGACTAGCGTTTTTGACCCCTTCCCGTTTCTAAGCCTCATCTTCTCCTACTCTTTGTCTTCTCCTCTTTGCGTCTTTCCTTTGCGCCTTAGCGCCTTTGCGTGAGACCTCCCCCGCCAAACCATTTAATCCATGCCCAAGCCTCGCAAAGACGCAGACGCCGATGCCGCCGCTCGGATTGAGGAGAATCGCCAGGCGATTCTTGCTTCGCCCAGTTATCGGCTGGCCGAGCTCGACGTCGATTTTATTGGCCGGCCCGAGCAGCGGCCCGTGCGTATGCAGCTTGAGCTGCTCAAGGCGGAGACAATTCTCCGCGAGAACGGCATTCGCTCGGCGGTCGTGATTTTCGGCGGCACGCAGATTCTGCCGCGGGACCAGGCCGAGGCGCGGCTGGCCGTCGCGCGCGAGCAGCTTGCCGCGGCGCCGGACGAAGCCCGCATCCAGCGGGAACTCGCTCGCGCCGAGCGAGTGATGGCCAATAGCCACTACTACGATGAGGCGCGCGAGTTCGGCCGGATCGTGTCGTCGTACTACCACAACAGCGAGGCCAAGAACGACTTCGTGGTAATGACCGGCGGCGGGCCCGGCGTCATGGAGGCGGCCAACCGCGGGGCGTTCGACATCGGCGCCAAGAGCGTGGGTCTGAACATCGAGCTGCCGCACGAGCAGGAGCCCAACCCGTTCATCACGCCCGAGCTGTGTCTGCAGTTCCACTACTTCGCGATGCGGAAGTTTCACTTCGTGCTGCGGGCCGCCGCGCTGGTGATCTTCCCCGGCGGCTTCGGCACGCTCGATGAGCTGTTCGACGCGCTCACGCTGCGCCAGACCGGCCGCATGCAAGAGATTCCGATCATCATGTATGGCACGGAGTACTGGAACCGGGTAATCGACTTCCAGGAACTCGCCGACCAGGGCGTGATCGCCGACGCCCATCTCAATTTGCTCCACTACGCGGACTCGCCCGCGGCAGCGTGGAAAATCATCGCGGACTTCCACCATTTGGGACCGTGACCAACTTTGGGGACCGGGGGATAGGCCGCGGATGAACGCGGATTAAGCGGATGGACGCGGCTCGGGAAATCACATTCTGTTTTTCCAGTTCTCCCCTCTTCATCCGCGGGAATCCGTAAAATCCGCGTTCATCCGCGGCCCATTCCCTCGTCCAAGTTGAAGCCGTCTCGGCCCTTATTGCGGCCAACTCGACTTGCCTCGCTCGCGGCCGTCGTCACAATTACGTAACTTTCCTTTTCGAGCGCCGTCATGTCGCTCGGCCCGAACCCTTCCGAATCGCCTTTAGAGAGAATCGATTGATGAATCGTCTGCATGTCTCCCGTCGTTTGTGGATCCTGCTCGTCGCGGTCGTTTGCTGCAGCAGCGCCGCCTTATGGTCGCTTCGTACGACGGTCGCGCAAGAGGCCGCCGCTGAAGCGGAAGCGGCCGAAGCGACAGACGCGGCTCTGGAGATTCCCGAGGGCGACGCCGCGGAGATTGCCGCGTTCATCGAGAAGCTCGCCGGGACCGAGCCCGAGGGCGACACGCAGGAAGAGCAAATCGCTTACACCATTAAAATCCTGCGCGTCATCAACGAGGCTTCCGCGAAGATGCTCGACGCCGAGCCTACCGACGAGCAGTCGATGATGGCTGAGAGCTACCGACTCATGGCGCTGCAGGGGCTCAATCAACTCGGGACCGACGCCGACGCCGCGGCGTTCGCGACGGCGATCGAGACCGCGATGGCCAGCCCGCGCGTCGAGATCGCCGCGATTGGCTGGAAGAGCTATGTTCAGGCCAAGCTGGGAACTTGGGACACGCTGGACGACGCCGGAAAGAAGGAATTCGAGACCGCGCTCGATCGGGCCATGGGCGACGAACGGCCGGAGGTCGCCTCGATTGGGTGGCAGGGTTACATCTACAGCAAGCTCACGGGTTGGGATGCGCTCGACGACGCCGCCAAGAAAGCCATGCACGACCGCATCGTGGCCAAGGTGAATGGCGAGAAGCTGTCTTCGCTCGACGTGAGCATCGTGGCGATGGTGGCTCAGCAGCTCGACCGCACGGACGATGCGTTCGTCGCGACCCTGCTGACGGACACGCTGCCGGCGTTCAAGAAGAGCGCCGACGAAGAAGTTAAGGCCGCTCTCGACGAAGCCAACCTGGAAGGCTTTCAACGCCGGCTCACGCTCATGGGCAACCCGATGGAGCTCACCGGCGAGTTGCTCGGCGGCGGCGAGATCGATTGGAAGTCGTATCGCGGAAAGGTCGTGCTGGTGGACTTCTCCGCCACCTGGTGCGGCCCGTGCGTCCAAGAGGCGCCGAACGTCCTCAACATGTACAGCCTGTACAAGGACAAGGGATTCGACGTCGTGGCCATCTCGCTCGACCGCACGCCCGAGGCGGCCGAGCAGTACGTGAAGGACAACGGCATCAAATGGGCGACGCTGTTTCCCTCGAAGGAGGAAGACCGCTACTGGAATCACCCGCTGGCCAAGTACTACGGCATCACGGGCATTCCGACCGCGATTCTGGTGGACCAGAAGGGCAATGCCGTTCACATGAACGCCCGCGGGCCGCTACTGCAGGCGGAGCTCGAGCGCCTGCTGGGCCCGCCAGCCGAGGCCGACGCGGCGGAAGACAAGGGTTAGGCCGCGCAAAGCCGGTCCCCGAGCGGGGTGCCATGCCCACGGCCCGGCGTGGGCATGTCGGGGCGCTGGCAGCATGGCCACTCAGAGCAGTGGCCATGGCACCCTTTGGTCACCTGGGGCGCAGACATCGACCTCGCCCTGCCGCGACGCGCATCTCCGGCAAAGCTTCTCCAATGCGCGTCAGCGCGCGCGAAACCTTTTCGTGCGCGCCGCTTCTGCCGTGCGGGCTCGCGAAATATCCGCGGCCCCGGCGCGAATCCGTGGATCGACCGCGCTGGTTCGCGTGTAGGCTTGCGGTGGCCGCTCGTCAGAGTGCGAGCCGCTCACGCTAATCACCCCCCTCTTCGTCCCGCTTGCGGAGGATTCACCTTATGATTCCCGCTCCCGGCGCTCGTCGCCAATTGCTTGGGGCTCCGGCCGCCGCCGCTCTCAAGGATCGATCCACGTTTCACGCCGAGATCGCGGCCTTAGTTTCGCGCCTTCGCATGGCATTGTTCGGCGACGCCTTTCCGCAGGACGAAGCGCTGGCGGTGCACGCGCGACTGACGCCGCTCGACGCCCAGGGCCGTCCGGGCAACGCGCGCGATGTGCGGCTGCGCGAGCTCAACGAGTGGGGCGTCGCGTTCGAGCATCCCGCGCCGCTGGCCGACCGGCGAGCGCTGGTCTCAGTGGAAAGCCCGCGCCTCGGCGCCATTTCCGCCGAGGTCGAACTGTCGTGGTGCCGGTACAACGAAGGCGGCCGGTACACCAGCGGCGGGCGGTTCGTGCAGATGACGGATCGGCCGCCCACTTAGCCCCCGGTCACTGACCGGGGGCCGCAATCCAGGGTGGCACGCCCAAGTCCGCGCGGGGCGTGGTGGCACAACCGCTTGAATCGGCGTCCGACCACGCCCCGCGGCGGACCTTGGGGGTGCCACCCTGGCA
>JANOIK010000950.1:0-4115 GCA_031407585.1 Planctomycetota bacterium
CCGATGTTTTCGGGGCCTTCCAGCGACGGCAGCGTGCGGGCGACGAGCGCCGTGAGGTCGGCGATGAGCTCGGGGGCGACCGCGGCGGCGATTTCCGCCAGTCGTGCAGGGAGCGAGAGCGTCGCCTGGGCTTTGCCGTAACGGCAGGCGCGGAGAATCTGTGCCGCTGCGCGCTCCGCGGCCATGGCGCCCACTGGAGATGAGGCGCCGAGGCTGAACCAGGCGTACTCGGCACGGTGGCGGCCCTTGAACAGTGCGTGACGGTGGCTGCCCGTGCGCATCAGCCCGGGGCACACCGTGGTGACGAAAATGCCTTCGCGGGCGAGCTCCGCCCGGTAACTGTGCGAGAGACCGACGAGCGCGAACTTGCTCGCGCAGTACGGCGCCAAGTGCGGCACGGCGACGCGGCCGCCGAACGACGCGATGTTCACGATGCGGCCGCCGCCGCGCTCGCGCATGTCGGGGAGCACCTGCTCCATGGTTCGCAGCGGCGCCCAGAAATGAATGCCCAGCGTTTCGGCATAGTCGACCGCCGTCATGGTTTCGAGCGGGCCGACTTCGATGACGCCGGCGTTGTTGATCAGCACATCGACCGGCCCGAGCTGGCGGCGCACGTGGGCGAAGAAGCTGGCGACTTGTTCGGGCTCGGTGAGGTCGCACGGCTCGCTGACGACGCGCGTGCCGCGGCCGCGCAGCTCGTGCGCGGCGCGGCGGAGCTGGCTTTCGTGGCGGGAGCAGATGGCGAGGCGGGCGCCCTGGTCGGCGAGTTGCCGCGCGAGCACGAGTCCCAGTCCGCGCGAACCGCCGGTGATGACGACCGTTTTGGCGGAGAAGTCGAATCGCCGGGAGTAGGCGGTGACGGCGCGGTAAGCACCGTACGCGGTGAGTGCAGCGGCGAGCGTGGCGAGGGGGCGTTTCATGACTTCTACGGCTTCAGCACCACTTTCGTGCATTCATTCTGCTGCGTGGAAAACATGTCGTACGCCTGCGGGGCGTCTTCCAGGCTAAATCGGTGCGAGATGATGTAGCTGGGGTCGAAGCCCGGCTTGCCGTTGCCTTGGATGCGCTTTAGCAAGGGCTCGACGTACTTGTGCACGTGTGTCTGCCCCATCGCCAGCTTCAGGCCCTTCGCGAACGCGGCGCCGAATGGCAGCTTGTCGAGGAAGCCACCGTACACGCCGGGGATCGACACCGTGCCCCCCTTTCGGCAGCAGTACAGCGCCTGCCGCAGCGCGTGGATGCGGTCGGTGGAGAGCATCATCTTGGCCTTCACGCGATCGTACACGGCGTCTATCGAGTGGCCGTGCGCTTCGAGGCCGACCGCGTCGATGCACGCATCCGGTCCGCGGCCGCCGGTCATTACGTCGAGCGCCTCGGCCACGTCAACTTCGTCGAAGTTGATCGTTTCGGCCTTGCCGTGCTTGGCGGCCATCGCGAGCCGCTCGGGGTAGTGGTCGATCGCGATGACGTGCTCGGCGCCGCACCACCAGGCGCTCTGGATCGCGAACTGGCCCACCGGGCCGCAGCCCCACACGGCCACGGTGTCGCCGGGCTGGATGTTGCAGTTCTCGGCCGCCATGTAGCCGGTGGGCAGAATGTCGGTGAGAAACAGAACTTGCTCATCCGAGAGCTCGCCCGGCACCTTGAACGGCCCCACGTCGGCGAACGGCACCCGCACGTACTCGGCCTGGCCGCCGGAGTAGCCGCCGTACATGTGGGAGTAGCCGAACAGGCCGGAGCCCGAGTAGCCGTAGAGCTTGTCGGTCATTGCGGCGTTGGGATTCGAGTTGTCGCACAACGACCACATGCCCTTCTGGCAGAAGAAGCATCGGCCGCAAGCGATCGTGAACGGCACGATCACCCGATCGCCGATCGCAAGATTCTTGACATCGCGGCCGACGTCGACGACTTCGCCCATGAATTCGTGGCCCAGGATGTCGCCGCGCTCCATCGTGGGGATGTAGCCGTGGTACAGGTGCAGGTCGGAGCCGCAAATCGCCGTCGCGGTGACGCGGATGATGGCGTCGCGGGGGTTGAGGATCTCCGGATCCGGCACGGTTTCGACGCTAACGGCTCGTTTCGATTGCCAGGTGAGGGCTTTCATGGCGGCGAAGTTTGAGTGGTAAGTTGTGTGGGTGCCATGCCCACGTCCGCGTGGGCATGCTAAGCGGGCACGGACATGGCCACGTCGGAGGACCTCCGTGGCCATGGCACCCCGCGTGGGGTCACGCAGACCGCGGCACTTCGCCGGTTTCCATTTGGCGTTTGAAATTGCGCAGGTCCTCGGTGAGCTTCTGCTTGAGTCCGTCGCCCGTGAGCGCCGCGATCCACGCGCCGACCTTGCCGCCCGGCGGATCGTATTTCAGCGACACGGTGACCTGCGTGCCGCGATTGTGCGAGAGCTCTTTGAAGTGCACGCTGCCGGCCGTGTCGATCGTGCTGCCGGGAAGCGACTGCCATGCGATCATTTCGTTCTCGCGATCGCCCGTGATCTCGGCGTCCCACTCCACGGTGCGACCAAGGGCGCCGTCGGCCACCCAGTGCGAGCGTTGCCGATCGAGCGCCTCGACTCGCCGCAGGTGGCTCATCACCTTGGGCAGGTTTTCCACTTCGCGCCAGAAACTATAAAGCTCGGCCGCGGAGCGATTGATTGTGACGGCCTTCTCCACTTTCTCCCCGTGTTGCGCGGGGATCACGGTCGCTTCAGATTCTTCGCCGCCGCGATTCGAATCGGCGCCAGCGTCCGACTCCGCTGTGCTCACGCCCAGCCGAGAGTACAAGCCGCAATGGCCGGTGGCGCCTCGCGTCGCGAGCGCTACGCCGGCCGCGGCGAACGGCAGGCGACCGCGCTGGGCGCGAAACAACCCATAGGCGGCGAGAGCGGCGCCGGCGGCGATCGAAACCACGCGCTCGGCCATGCCGACGTTGGGGCACCGCCCGCGCGAGCACGACCGGCCTTGGTCCTGCTGCCACGCCTGATCGGCCGCATCGTCGGTCGATTCGAGGGTCTGAAAGTCAGTCAAAGCCGCATCGCGGCCGCCCGTTCGCGTAGAAGCCATGCCAAGGTTCTCCCCGGGGTTGTTGAACGTCGGAAAGAGCGAGGCAAGTCTTGTTCCCGATCTCGTTCCCGAGAAAGGCTAGCGGGCTGTTTCTGCCGCTTCTGGCGAGTATTCGAGCAAATACTTGCGCCGCTCCGTCGCGAACCGGTGCAAGTTGTTGCGCCCGCCCGTCTCCTCGGTTGCCTCGTCGCTCACCGCGGCGTGGAAGTCCTCGACGGATGCCAGCTTCCGCGTGTCGGCAGCGACTTCCGGCTCAATGAGCTTCGCGTACGCCGCCACGATCGGTCCGAGGTTCTCCCAATCGAGCGACTTCTCGGCAATCTCCTTCACGTGGGCGAGATAGCGCTCGCGCAGCGCGGGGACCTGCAGCAGCTTGCTGCGCAGCGGCTTCGTGGGGTCGTCGAGCCCGATCAGCGGATCGAGATTGTACGCCCCAGCGCCGCCGCCCGGTCCGCCGGGTCCACCGAACCCGCCGCCCGGGGGCCCACCAAATCCACCGCCTCCCGGCGGACCTCCGAAGCCGGGTCCGCCGCCGCCAAATCCTCGGCGACCACCGCCGCCGCGTCCGCCGCGCCCTCCACCGCCGCCGCCCATCCCCGGGCCCATCGCGGGATGCATCGCCTCGTTCATGTCATGCGGAATGATGTGAAACAGGCCCGCCTTATCCAAATAAATCGAGTAGTCGCTTGCCCGCGTCCAGTAGCCGTCGCTGTTGATCAGCGCGTTGTCGAGCGCCAAGAACCACAAGGTCGATTCGATGTCCAACATCGGCGCAAGTGCCGCTTCGAGTTCGTCCGTCGGCGTCTCGTTGAGCGTGCGACAGAGCTTAATCAGCGCCCGCCACGACTTCTCGTCGTCGTCGCTCTTGATCTCGAAACGCGCCCGGTGGAAAGTGCACGGCAGCCCCCAAGGGAACGGAGGGCTTGAGTACATCGGCGTGAAGATCGACGACTACCGGGCGCGTTTCGAGATCAAGAGCGACGACGACGAGAAGTCGTGGCGGGCGCTGATTAAGCTCTGTCGCACGCTCAACGAGACACCGACGGACGAACTCGA
>JANOIK010000961.1:0-8655 GCA_031407585.1 Planctomycetota bacterium
GCCTGCGATCCGGCTCGGGCGCATGTCGCTCGCGCAGGCGCGCGGCATTCTGGGCTACGTCAACGACCTGCAGGCGGCGCGTCGCGACGGTAGCGCACCGCACCCCAAGACGTCGGGATGGCTCGCGGGAGTCGACGACACGCTGCGCAAGCGGCTGGTGCTCCTGGGGCTCGCGGCGCCCAAGGCGTCGAGCGTATCGCTCACGCTGGGGCAACTGGTGGCGCAATTCAAGGCGCGGCCGGCGTGGCGAGCTTTGAAGCCGTCGAGCGTGCGCAACCAATCGACCGCGCTGCGGTATTTGGTCGAGCGGTTCGGCGCCGACAAGCCGATGGACGCGCTCACGGACGCCGACACCGAGGATTACTTCGCCTATCTCATGCTCCCCAAGGCGCGCGACGGCGCGGGACTGGCCAAGGCGACGGCATCGGTCGCGTGCGCCGTGGGGTTCCGGCTGTTCCGCTACGCGACCAAGGCGCGGCTGTTGGCGTTCAACCCGTTCGAGGGCTTGCCCCGCGGGCGGACCCCCAAGGGCAACAACGCGTTCGTGAGCGACGCCACGGTGCGAGCCGTGCTCGACAAGCTCACGGATAGCGAAAGCCGCCTATTGCTCGCCCTGGGCCGCTGGGGTGGGCTGAGAACGCCATCCGAGCCGCGGGGGCTTCGATGGGCGGACTTCGACCGGGACCGCGAGCGGTTCCTTGTGCGGTCCCCCAAGACGGAGCGGCACGAAGGGCAGGAATCGCGATGGGTTCCCCTGTTCCCCGAGATCGTGCCGTACCTTGATGAGCGCTACGAAGCCGCGGCGGCCGGCGATGAGTTCGTGCTGCCGATGCTGACGCGGCTCAAAGGCCCGTCGTTTTCGTTTTGGGTGCTGCGCGCGATCAAGGACGCGGGCGTCGACCGCTGGCCCCGGCTCTGGCATTCGCTCCGCAGCACGCGGCAGACGGAGTTGACCGAGCGATTCCCGGCGCACGTCGTCGCGGCGTGGTTGGGCAACACGGTCGAAGTCGCGAATCGGCACTACTTGCAAGTCACCGATGACCACTTCAAACAGGCGGCGCACTTTCCGGCGCAGCCCATGTCTGCCAACACGCGCACGGTCGAGACAACGGCCAGTGGGCAAAGTTAAATTGCGCTAGACGTGCGCAAGGTGTCTAGGTCTGACGTAGGCTGTCTATGGTCACCGTCCCTCACCCTCACAGCCGCCACAATCTGCACGCGCTGCCCATCGTAAGTTGAGACGGCGCCCGCAGTTGCGGTGACAGTTGGGGGGCAGGCGAGTATTCTTGAAGGATGGCTCCGCGCGGGGTCGTGATTGGTTCCGCGCGTTTCGCCTGGCCGCGTTGTCGGTCATCGCGGCGTGAGCCACCGTTGTCCACTTCTCGAATCGCATCGCGCCATGATTGAATGCCGCAACCTCAGCAAGGCGTACGCCGACTTGCAGCGTGGGCAGTTTGTGGCGCTCGACGATCTTTCGTTCACGGCTGCGAGCGGCGAGATTTTCGGCCTCCTCGGCCCGAACGGAGCCGGCAAGACGACGGCCCTTCGTATTCTCAGTACGGTGCTGGCGCCCACCAGCGGCACGGCCACGGTCAACGGCTTCGACGTCGTGACCCAGCCCACGCTCGTGCGGCAGCACATCGGGTTCATGTCGGCCAACACCGCGGTGTACGACCGCATGACCGCCTGGGAAATGGTCGAGTACTTCGGCCGGCTGTACGGCATGGAGGAGGAGAACCTGCGCGCGCGGATGGAGCTCCTGTTCGAGCGACTGCAGATGCAGGAGATTCGCGACCTGCTCGGCGCCAAGATGTCGACCGGCATGAAGCAGAAGGTGTCGATCGCGCGGTCGATCGTGCACGACCCGCCGGTGTTGATTTTCGACGAAGCGACCAGCGGGCTCGACGTCCTGGTGGCGCGGGCGCTGCTCGAAGCGGTCGCCGAGCTGCGCGAACAGGGCAAGTGCATCGTGTTCTCGACGCACATCATGCGCGAGGCGGAGCGGCTTTGCGACCGCATCGCGATCGTGCACCACGGCCGCATGTTGGCCGAGGGCACGCTTGAGGAGCTGCGGGATCGGTACGAGGAGCCCGACCTGGAAGAGTTGTTTTTCGAACTGATCCGGCGGCAGGAGCCGGTCGGCGCCGCGTGATCCCGCGTCCCAACTTTCATGCAACTCAAGAACGTCAAACTGATCTACTTCCGCGAGATGCGCGACCAGTTGCGCGATCGGCGGACGTTGTTTCTGATTGCCGTGCTGCCGCTGTTGTTGTATCCGCTCTTGGGCATGAGCTTTTTCCAGCTCGCGCAGTTTCTGCAGAAGCACGACTCGAAGGTCCTGGTGCTGGGGGCCGAGCAACTCGATGAGGTCGAGTGGCTGCCGCCGCTGTTCGACGGCGATCGGTTTGACGCGGCTCTGTTCGACGACCCGCTGCAGCAGGAATCACTCGAGCTTGTGCTGCCGGGCAAGTTCCCCGATCTGGACTTCAGCGGCGATGCGAAGAGCGCGGAAGCGGCCGCATTGCGAGCGTTGGACGAAGGCCGCGTGGAAGCGGTCTTGGAGTTTCCTGCCGGCTTCGACGACCGCCTGCACGAGGTGCGCCGCGCTATCGAGACGCGGCGCGGCGTCGACGAGGCAGTGTTTCCCGAGCCGATCATTCTGTACAACTCGCCGAACGAGCGCTCGCAACTGACGCATTTCCGCACCGACCAGGTCGTGCGGCGGTGGCGCAACGCGGTGACGGAGAAAAACCTCGTCGACAGCGACGTGCCCGTGGCGGCTACGCGACCGTTCGAGCTGCAGGCCCGTGACGTGGCGCCCGAGCGGCAACGGCACGCGGCGCTAGGGTCGAAAATCTTGCCGTTCATCGTGTTTATTTGGGCGTTAACCGGTGCGTTCTACCCGGCCGTCGACCTGTGCGCGGGCGAGAAGGAGCGCGGGACACTGGAAACGCTGCTGACCAGCCCGGCGCTGCGGCGCGAGATCGTGTGGGGCAAGCTGCTGACGATCATGACGTTCAGCACGATCACAGCGCTCTTGAATCTCTCCAGTCTGGGCGTGACCGGCAAATTTGTCATCGCCCAACTGAGCCAGGCGTCGGCATTCAGCTCCGAAAGTCCGCTGTCGATGCCGCCGCTTTCGGCGCTCGCGTGGCTGGCCGTCGCGCTGTTGCCGATCTCGGCGTTGTTTAGCGCACTATGTCTTGCCTGCGCCGCGTTCGCGCGGAGCACCAAGGAGGGGCAGTATTACCTAATGCCGCTGATGCTGGTGAGCATGCCGCTGATGCTGCTGCCAATGTCGCCCGGCGTAGAGTTGAACCTCGGCAACAGCCTGGTGCCGCTGACGGGCATGGTGCTGTTGCTGCGAAGCGTGATCGAGGGACAGTACCAAACGGCCTGGCCGTTTATTTTACCGGTGGCGGTGGTGACGTTCGGCTGCTGTTTGCTGGCGATTCGCTGGGCCGAGGAGCAGTTCAATCGCGAGAGCGTGCTCTTCCGCGAGAGCGAACGGCTGGACCTGCGGCGATGGGCGTCGCACCTGATGCGCGACCGGGGCGACACGCCGAGCTTCGCTCAGGCGATGCTGTGCGTGGCCGTGATCATCGTTGTTCAGTTTTTCATCAGCGTGTCGATGACCGCGAGCGCGCCGGAGGACATCACGTTTGCCTTTTTGGCGAAGACGCTCCTGATCAGCCAGATTGCATGCATCCTGGCGCCGGCGGCGATCATGGCGGTGATGCTCACGCGGCGGCCGGCTCGCACTATGCTGGTCGACCGTGCCCCGCGACCGGCGCATCTGGCCGCGGGGGCAGCGCTTGCGCTGCTGGTGCACCCGATTGCGGTTCGATTTGCCGAGGGCATTCACCATTTGTACCCACCATCGCCCGAGATTGCGCAAAGCGGGAAAGCGATCGAGAGCGCGCTCGCGCAGGCGCCGCACTGGTGGATGGCGCTAGCCGTGCTGGCCCTGTTGCCGGCGATTTGCGAAGAGCTTACGTTCCGCGGGTTCGTGCTGTCGGGGTTCCGTCACGTGGGGCACAAGTGGTGGGCCATCGCGCTCTCGGCGGTCGCGTTCGGCGGGGTCCACATGTTCTTGCCGCAGAAGATCGTGGCGGCGACGGTGGGCATCGTGATCGGCTACCTCGCGGTGCAGACCGGCAGCTTGTGGCCGGGGGTGATCTTTCACGCCATTCACAACAGTCTGCAGTTGTTGATTCAGCGCTGGGCGGGCGCGGTCGAAGCTGACCCCGACATGTCATTTGCTTCACTTCTGGCCGGCGATGCGCCGCTGTTGTATCATCCGGCGACTGTCGCAGGCTGCGCTCTGGGCGTGGCCGCGATCATGTGGAGCCTGCGCGGGGCCTCCTCGCAGCCGACGCGCGAAGAGCAGATCGAGGAAGCGCGCCAGCGGCAGGACAGTCCGCTCGTCGGCGCGTAAGCGGTCTTTGTCGTGAGCTGACCCGTCCGGGCGAATCGTATGGCGGCTTTCTCACTGCGAGCGCGTTGGGTGATTCCGATCGACTGTCCGCCGATCGAGGGCGGCGTTGTCACGGTTGAGCGCGGCATGATTTCCGCGGTTGGCGATGCGCGTTCTGTGAGCGGCGCCGCGGAGGACTTGGGCGACGTCGTCCTTCTGCCCGGGTTGGTCAACGCTCACACCCACCTAGAGTTCAGCGATCTCGGCTCGCCGCTCGGCACGTCCAGCATGAGCTTGCCGGCATGGATTCGGTTGGTGATCGCGGAGCGCGGTCGCGGCCGACGCGATCCGGCGGCCGCGATAGCCGCGGGGCGGCGCGAGAGTCTCGCCGCGGGAGTGACGTCGGTTGGCGAGATCTGCACCGCCCCGGCCAGCGCCTACGACTCAGACGATGCCACGGCGAGGGTCGTGGCCTTTCAGGAGTCGATTGGATTCTCCTCGCAGCGCGTCGAGTCAGCCTTTGCCGACGTAGCGCAGCGATTCGATCATGCGCCGCGGCCGCGCGGGCTGAGCCCCCACGCCCCTTACACGGCCCATCCGCGATTGGTCGAACGCATCGCCGCTCATTCCGCGGGGTGCGGTGTGCCGGTGGCGATGCATCTGGCTGAGTCGCGCGAAGAGCTTGAGTTACTCGCGGACGGCACGGGCGGATTTCGCGAGTTGCTCCAGGATCGCGGCATGTGGGACGACAGTGCGATCCCGCGGGGCTCGCGGCCGCTCGACTATCTGCAACGGCTCGCCACGGCGTCGCTGGCGGTCGTCATTCACGGCAACTATCTCGACCGCGAAGAGATCGAGTTTCTCGCTGAGCGGCGCGACCGCATGGCCGTGGCGTATTGTCCGAGGACGCACGCCTATTTTGAGCACGCCACATATCCGCTCGAGGCCATGCTCAAGGCGAAGGCACGGGTAGCGCTCGGCACCGACAGCCGCGCGTCGAACCCCGACCTCGACTTGCTGGCGGAGTTGCGATTCGCCGCGGCTCGGCATCCGCAGGTCCCGCCGGCAACGTGGGTGCGAATGGCAACGGCCGACGCCGCGATCGCAATTGGCCTCAGCCTCGACACAGGCACTCTCACGCCTGGCAAACGCGCGGACCTGGTCGCCCTGCCCTGCGGCGCGGGTGATCCGTACGAGGCGATCGTGGGCGGCGACGCGGCCATCTCGCGCGTCTGGCTTTCCGGTCGCGAGCTTACAACCCCTGCGTCTTCTTGATATACCCTGCAAGATCCTTCAGGGTTTGCGCGGGGACGACCATCTCGCCCTGCAACTGGCCGTGGGTGACGTTCATCGAGAAGCCAACCGGCGGGCCGGCCGGATACTCCGGAATCGTGACCGCGGGGCCGCCGCCGAGCATGGAGAACATCGTGGCGAACAGCCGTTGCCCCCACACGACGCAGCCTTGAGGACTCACGTAGCCAGTCCAAGGCGCGGCGGGATTGAGCATTGATTCGGTCGCGCGTACGTGCTGGGACTGAGCAAGACCTGAGGCGTCGCCGCCGGCCGATTCGACGGCGGCCGCAGCAGCCTCCTCGGAGGAGATGGCCATGACCACCGTGTCGGCGTCCGCCGGCACGAGATAGAACCGCAGCTTACCGTCGTTTCCGAACATGGCGTCGATCATCGGCTTGACCATCGGCACGCTGTCGTCGCGGGCCGCGGCAAGGATGTCGTTCTCCACGAGCAGGCCCTTCTTGTCGGCCACGTCGACCTCAGAGACCTCGTACTTCATCTTGATGTCGCTGGTCGACGCCGCGGTTAGCTCGTTCCACGTGGCCATGGATTTCTTCGTCGCCTCGATATATCGGGCCGAGTCCTCCATGTCCACGACGCCAAAAATGTTGCTGTAGAGCGGATCGTCCTTCTCGCCGGCGAACATGATCATCGACATCGAGCGAATCTGCATGGCCTCGCGATAGGACTCCTGGAGCTGCTTCCATTTGGTCTCATCGAAATCCTCAAATCCGTACAACTTGGGCGATTGCTCCATGATGGATCGAGTCAAGCCCGCCATGGCGTCAATCCACTCGGGCGGAAACGGGCCGCCGCCGGCGAAGACGAACGGCTTGTCGGGATAACCCGCGAGCATTGCCCGTTCGGCCTTCGGCACATCGGCGGCGCTGGCGAGACGGCCGCCGTCGGCGAACACGATGCGATCGCTCAGGCGCACGTTCGACTCGTCGTCGATCGACGCCCCCACGCCGCCAGCGGAAATCTCGGCGTCGAAGAAGCCAAGGATCATGCGGAACATTTCCATCTCACGTTTGGCCTGAGCCAGCTCCTCGGCCATTTCCGTTCCGCTGTATTGCTGCTCGCGAAGGGCAACTTCCGAATCAATCGCCGAACCGCCGAGCGCCGTCAGGGCGTCGACGCCCGCGGGCAGCAAGACGAGCGACAGATCGTTGGCGCCGAGCCATTCGCCGAGCGCTTCGGCCGTGGGCGACAGTTTGGGCTCCGCCGCGAGCAGCACTTCCAGAGTGGGGCGATGCTCCACGTTCATTAGCACCGCGTAGTCGCCCCGCTTGGCGGCCAGGACTTCGTTGCCGACGATCGTGACGCGGCTGATTTCGCCCGAGGCGTCGCCGCCGACCGATTCAGCGAACGCGGCGTAATCGCTCACCGCGACAACCAGCAGCGGCTTGACGTCGAGCGGCGAAGCCTCGCCCGGCAACGCAACAAGTAGCGCGTCGCCCGCTTCGTTGATGCCGGCGCCCAGGCCGGTCGCGGTTTTGATAAACGCGAGCGGGGCGGGCGGCTTCTCCTCCGACAGCTCGCCGAAGATATCCATGAGCTTCTGAATCTTCGCGTCGGTGGCGCCGAGGTTGCGAACAACGACAAAGCCGGTCGCTTCCGCCGGAACATAGTCGATAATGCCCTCGGCGCGAGTCGCTCGCAGAGTTGCCAGCGTGAGGACGAGTGCGAGGGCCGAGCGGCGAAGAAATGATGGCATAGTCACAAGCTCCGAAGTGAGGAAGAGCCGCATTATCAATTGCCGTTAGGCTGGGGGCAAGCCTCGTCGAGATCGAGCGGGCACGCGGCGCCGGGCGAGAGCCGTCCGTCCGCAATCGTGTAGATGAACGCCCAGTGAAATCCGAGGCCGATGAGCACCGCCACGTGGAAGACTTCGTGCCACTGGATGACGCCGGGGATCAACGTGGGCCAGTGCAGGAACTCCATCACGGCGCCGATCGAGTACGCGACGCCGCCCCACAACATGGGCTGCATGAAGCGAAAGCCGAAACGCTTCCAGATCGAGAGTCCCGTGTAGGCGCCGATCCAGCCCATGCCGAGATAGAGCGACAGTCCGAGCTCCGTGGGCATCGTGTAAAAGTAAATCGTCTTAATCGAAATGGCCGTGACGGCGAATCCCCATACGAGTGCAAGCACGCCCCAGCGGCCCCAACGCCAGAAAAGGATAACATGCACCGGCGTGAAGGTACTGGCGATCAGCACGAAGATGGCCGCGTGGTCAATCACTTTCATGACCCGCCGGGCGCTGCCCGTCGGGTCGAGCATGTGATAGATTCCGCTGGTCGAAAGGAGCACCACGCTGCCGACGCTTAACACCTGCTGGCTGGCGCCGGTCTGATGATGCGCAGCTTTTTTGCGGCGCAGGCGATGAACGCTTTCGTGCCGGGCGAACACATCCTCACCGCGCACATTCAGTTGCCCGAGGCGAAGGGTGAGCGTTACGCCGAACCCGCAGCGCGCGCGCAGTTCTGCGAACAGCTCGTGCCGCAACTGGCGGCGTTGCCAGGTGTGACGCACGTCGCCGTGGTCTCACACTTCCCGGGCATGGGCTCGGCCGATCGCACGGTGGAAATCGACGGACGCCCCAATGAAAATCCGGAACAGGCTCCGCGCGCGGCGACGATCATGCAGACGCCTGACTATTTGCAGACGATCGGGCTGCCGATCCTGGCCGGCCGCCGCTTCGAGGAAACCGACGGCGACCCGGGCAAGGAGGTCGCGATCGTCACGCGCGCGTTTGCCGCGAGACACTGGACGGAAATTACCGCGGTCGGTCAGCGCTTCCGGATCATCCGCGACGAAAAGAAAACCGGGCCGTGGCTCACCGTGGTCGGCATCTCGGCCGACATCGTGCAGGATTCTCGGAATCGCGACGCGCCTCCGGTTGTCCACATTCCGTTCCGTCAGGAACCGTGGGGATGGATGGG
>JANOIK010000123.1:0-3278 GCA_031407585.1 Planctomycetota bacterium
CGTGCGGACGACACGCAGCATCTGCGGGTGTTCATGGCGGGCCTGCGGCGGAAGATCGAGGCGGAGCCGGCGCGGCCGCGGTATCTCATAACGGAGCAAGGCGTCGGATATCGGCTGGCAACCGACTAGAGAAGAAGCGGCTGAACACTCGGCAAACGCCGAGCGGCGCGGCTCATTAGCGGGGCATCTAGTTTGAGCGGCAACTTATAAATTCTGTATAAGTATGCCGAAACTGCTTGCACGGGCCGCACTTCTTCCCGGCACGTCCTTCATCAGTCGCCCGCGCGCTCTGCACAGCGCCGCGTCGCGTTAAATCCAGCGGGCGTAGCGAGTTTGCGTACGTTGGGGTTACTCGGCGCGTGCGCGGCGGCGGTTGGTACGTCGCTTGCGTTGACGGCTAACGACGCAAGTTGCTTCGGCGCCAGTTCCCGCACGACTCGTGCGGTTGCGCCGCTGAGCGATTGTTCGTTTAAGCCGCGGTATCGGCGCTTGCATGTGAGGGACAGCTTCGCCTGACTGGCGGAGACTCGATCACGCTTCTGCGGCGCTCGATCTAAGCTCGACGACTTTTTGCAGGACAGTTGGTACGTGACAGGCGGAGTGCGGACCAGCGACTCGGTCGTTGACGCCACTCGAAATAGCGGTCTGGTTTGACGTGCGCCACGGGCGGCGCGGCGCGAACCTTGGATTCCAGCTTGCGCGCCGAATGCGTGCGCGCGGTGGAATGGGCAATCCTTTCTGGTTCTTGTGCGGGAGCGTTCGTATGGGTTTGACAATGCGGTCACTGGCGTTGTGGCGCTTGAGCTGGCAGGGATTGCTAGCGCTGGCGGTGGTTGTTTCTTTGGCCCCGACGGCGCCGCGCGCCTTGGCTCAAGACGCCGAGACGGAGGAAGCTGCCGAAAGCGAGGACGCCGAAGAGGCGACGGCCGAGGAGCCCGCGGACGAGGAAGCGGCGGACGAAGAAGCCGCGGCGCCGGCGGCCGCGTCCGCCTTGCCCCCCTACATGGCGCCGACGGCTGACGGCGAGGCTCCGCTGTGGCCCGACGCCGGCGGCGGCAATACCGGGTATTGGACGACGCCGTCGGACGGTCCCGTGGGCGACGGCGACCCGGCTGGCAAAACGCCGACCGACCTTTACAACCGCATCGTCCACAACACGATTTCGATCAACATGGTGTGGGTCATGGTGGCCGGCGCCTTGGTGATGTTCATGCAATTTGGCTTCATGGCCGTGGAAACGGGCCTGTGCCGGGCGAAGAACTCGTCGCACACCGCGGCGATGAACTTCATGATTTATCCGCTGGGGTGCATCGCGTTCTGGGCCTACGGATTCGCGATCGGCTGGGGCGGATGGTGGAATGCACCGGTGCCGTCGGGCTGGTACTCGCCGCTTGGCCCGGGCACGGTCGTGCTGAACGAGAGCGTGGGCATCGGCCCCGTGGAAGGCGAGGACGGCGAACCCACGGGGCTCTACAAGTACAGCCTGATGGGGACCAAGGGATTCTTCTTGAAGGACATGGACGACGTCAGCGTGATGGCCCTGTTCTTCTTCATGATGGTGTTCATGGACACCACCGCCACGATACCGACAGGCACGATGGCAGAACGATGGGCGTGGAAGAATTTCTGCCTCTATGGCTTATGGGTCGCGTTGCCGTACTGCTTGTACGCACATTGGGTCTGGGGCGGAGGGTGGCTTGCCCAATCGGGCCTCAACTGGGGGCTTGGCCACGGGGCCGTCGACTTCGCCGGGTCCGGCGTGGTGCATACGATGGGCGGCTTCATCGCCCTGGCGGGCGGGATCGTCATCGGTCCGCGCATCGGCAAGTACATCAATGGAAAGCCGCATGCGATTCCGGGGCACAACATCCCGATGGTCGTCATGGGGACGTTCGTGCTGGCGTTCGGCTGGTTCGGCTTCAATGCCGGCTCGACGCTCTCCGGCACGGACTTGCGTCTTGCCGCGGTAATTGTCAACACGATGCTGGCCAGCGTCGCGGCGGCAATCGCAACGATGTGCTGGCTGATGGTCAAGGGATCGAAGCCGGATACGACGATGCTGTGCAACGGTATGCTCGCCGGGCTCGTGGCCATCACGGCGCCGTGTGCGTTCGTGGATAGTTGGGCCGCGGTGCTGATCGGCGTGATCGCGGGCGTGCTGGTCGTGGAGGCCGTGTACTTCTTCGACCGAATCGGCGTCGACGACGTCGTGGGCGCGATTTCGGTCCACGGCATCAACGGATTCTGGGGCGTCATCTCCCTGGGCCTGTTCGCCAACGGCAAGTACGGCATGGGCTGGAACGGCGTCGTCCGCGAGAAATGGGACGCGAACATGTTGGAGGACGGCTTGATCGCCGATGGCGTTCGCGGCGCGTTCTACGGCGACACGTCGCAGTTGTGGGCGCAGTTGCTCAGCGCGTGCGTGTGCGCCACGTTCGCGTTCGTCATGGGCTATGTGTGGTTCAAGTTCAGCAACTTGATCACGCCGTTGCGCGTGCCGGCCGAAGTGGAGATCTCGGGCCTGGACATTCCCGAAATGGGCGTGCCTGGATACCCGGACTTCATGCAAGCTCCGCATTCGTGATGCGAGGTTCGACCAACGCCTGGCTCTCGCCGCGTCTTCGAAGGGCGCGGCGAGAGTCGGCGACGGTCACACCACTTGGGCTCGGCGCTCCGCCAACGTCGGAGTGCTTCTGAAACACGCCGCTCAACTCCCAAACAACTCAAAACATTTCCTCAAAGCGAGGCTCGTAAGCCATGAAGAAAATTGAAGCCATCCTCAGGCACCACAAGGTGGACGAAGTGAAGGAAGCCCTCGCCAACGCGGGCTTCCTGGGTATGACGGTCAGCGAGGTGCGCGGCTTCGGCCGGCAGCGCGGAAAGACCGAAACCTATCGCGGGGCGGAGTACACGGTGGATTTCGTGCCGAAGGTGAAGATCGAGGTGGTCGTCGGCGAGGACATGGCGGCCAGCGCGGTGTCGGTCATCGTGGCGGCGGCCAAGACGGGCCAGATCGGCGACGGGAAGATCTTTGTGATCAACCTGGCCGACGTGATCCGGGTGCGGACCGGGGAAACGGGTCCCGCAGCGATCTGAGGAACGTCAACAGAATCCAAGACGCCGCCCGCCGTGAAGACCCATCGCGCCGGATCGCAGCATGCTGAGCCGCGATCTGGCGCTTTGCGGCCCATAAAGATTCTGTATAGGAACTATGCACGGCCTTGCCTAAAGCCAAGGCACGGGGCGGGGGTCGGCGTTTGCTTCGGTATGCCGAACTG
>JANOIK010000976.1:0-2575 GCA_031407585.1 Planctomycetota bacterium
TTGAGCAAGCTCGACTTGCCGACGCCGCTTTGGCCCGCGACAGCGGAGTGGCGGCCGGCGAGCAGGCGGCGGAGCGGGTCGATGTTCCAGCCGCGCTCGGCGGAGACGAGCAGCACGCGGTAGCCGAGCTGGCTGTAGACGCCGACCAGCGGCTGCAGGTCGGCGGGGTCGGCGAGGTCGATCTTGTTGATGCAGATCACGGGTTCTACGCCGGCCTTTTCCGCGGTGACGAGATAGCGGTCGAGCAGGTGGGGCGTGAGACGCGGCTCGGCGGCGCTGACGATCGCGAGCAGCTGGTCGAGATTCGAGACGAGCACGTGTTGGCGTCCGCGGCTCGTGCGGCTGAGGACGCCGTGGCGGGGCTCGATGCGCTCGATGAAGCCTTCGTCGGCGCCCTCGGGGCGGACCCACGCGCGGTCGCCTGCAGCCACGACGTGCCGTTGGTCGGTGGACAGCGTCTTGAGGATGCGGCGGGTGGCACAGCGGCGCAGGGAACCGTCGTCGAACTGCACGGTGCTGTTGAGGCCTTGAACGCGAAGCACGCGGCCCAGGCGGCAAATGGCGCGGTCGATCGCCGGCATGACGAACGCGGCGCCGTCGGCGTCTTCGCCCACATCGGCGCCGGCGACCGTGCGCTTGCGAGTGAGATCGCCCTTGCCGCGTACGCTCTGGCTCTTGCGGGCGTCGTCGAGTGTGGCGTCGTTGGGGTCGAGTGAGTCGGCGCGGATTCGTTCCCGCGCGGGGGTCGCGCGGTTCTTGCGAAAGTTGGCGCGGGTTTGGCGGTTCTTTTTGGGCATTGCTCGCTGCGCCGATTAGATTTACCACGGAGGCACGGAGGGCACGGAGAAGATAAGAAATTGAAAAAGCAATACAGAGAACACCGAGGGCGAGTGCAGACGACACCGCCCCCGATCGCAGACCCTTTTTCAATGATCTCCGTGTGCTCCGTGCCTCCGTGGTTGGATTGAGGCACACGAGCGCGCTAAGCCGCAAGCGGTTACACCGGCTTGTCCGGGATGTCGATCTGCCCCGCACTGTCGTCCAGGACATTGTAGCGGATGACCTGCTGGTCGCTGCGCCGATCGCGCATCGACTGCTTGGGCATCTTGGGCGCGGTTTGCAGCCCCGCGCGCGACAGCAGCGATTCCTTCATGATCTCGTTGGGCATGTCGTCGGCCGGCGGCGGGCCGACGGCGCCCAAGTCGGCCGGCGAGTACTCCAGCGTGTACTTGTGTTTGGCCACGGCGAAGGCGTCGCCCGGGTCGATGCGTTTTTCCTGCACCGAGATGCCGTTGACCTTCACGCCGTTGCGGCTTTTCATGTCGCGGACGAACCAATAGCCGCCGTTGATGAACAACTGGCAGTGGTGGGCCGAGACGTTGGCAAACCGCAGGACGATGTCGCAGCTTTCGCGGCGACCGATCAGAAGCTGTTTCTTGAGCAGGGGAATGGCGTCTCCGCCGCCCAAGGGAATGAGCTCACCGTACATAGGCGTCACTCTTGCGATTCCTGTCTAGTGCCCCGACAATGAAATGAGATGGAACGATAATGGGGAGATAGAACTCGCGGACGCCGCGTTAGGATTTGGTCGAATGATTGGATGACCGATCCCGCGATAGCGCCCTTTCACTGGCCAAGTATTACTGTACGCATCAGCCCAAGTGCCGTCAACCAAACCGCTTACGGCGAATCGCACCACGGACGGCTGGCGTCAGGCCGGGCTGCGTTACTACTCGTATAACCATTTTCTGCGGCAAAGTTTCGGCGGCCGGGTGCAGAAAGTGAGCCTCGACGCGGGGTTTACGTGCCCCAATGTGGACGGCCTGGTAGCCAAGGGGGGATGCACATTCTGCGATAACCGCAGCTTCAGCCCCAGCCGGCGGCTACCCCGCGCGGGCATCTTGGGGCAAATCGATCAGAGCATCGTGCGAATGCAGCGGCGGTACGAGGGCTGCGAGAAATACATCGCGTATTTTCAGCCGGCGTCGAACACCTATGCGCCGGTCGAGCGGCTGCGGCCCCTTTATGAAGAAGCCTTAACACACCCGCGGGTCGTGGGGCTGGCGATCGGCACGCGGAGTGATTGCGTGCCCGAGGATGTGCTGGAGCTGCTCGCGGAGCTGGCGGGCCGGACGTATCTGTCGGTCGAGTACGGCATGCAGACGATGCACGACCGGTCGCTCGAGTGGATGAACCGGGGGCACGATCATGCGTCGTTTTTGGACGCGGTCGAGCGGAGCCGGGGGCGCGGGTTCGAGATCTGCGCGCATGTGATTCTGGGTCTTCCGGGCGAGTCGCACGAGGACATGCTGGCGACGGCGCGCGAGCTGGCGCGCGTGGGCGTCGACGCGGTGAAGATTCACAACCTGTACTGCGTAAAGAACACGCGGCTGGCGGACCAGGTGGCGGCGGGCGAGGTGACGCTCATGGAGGGCGACGCGTACGTGCGGACCGTCGTGGATTTCATCGAGCTGCTGCCGCCGACGATGGTGATCGAGCGGATCAGCGGGGATGCGCCGCCGGACTATTTTGTGGGGCCGAGCTGGTGTCTCGATAAGCCGGCGGTGAAGCGGGC
>JANOIK010001007.1:0-1984 GCA_031407585.1 Planctomycetota bacterium
GCCTCCGGCACATCGCCCAGACCCTATCAACGAAAAAACGGGATGCTCCGCCAAGCGAAGCATCCCGTGATTTTGGACGACTTCAAAGAAGTCGGGGTGACAAGATTCGAACTTGCGACCTCTACGACCCGAACGTAGCGCTCTAGCCAGGCTGAGCTACACCCCGCGCACGGTCAGCCTCGGCGGCTGGCGGGCGAACTGGGCAGTTTATCATTGACGCCGCCCAGCGACAAGGCGGCGGAGCCCGGCGGCGCCGGCCAGGAGCTCGCGAACCGCCGAGATTCCGCGGCAAAACAGCTCGCCGTCGCCGCGTCGCCCAGCTCCGCCGTGCGTTTTCAATCGCTGCGCCGTCCGGTAGGATGACACAAGCAACCGCTTGCATAGTTCGCAAGCCGATCGGTTCCTCGATGGCGGTCGACGCGTGTACGCCTACCTCACGATTCTCACGGGCAGGCGCGCGGGCACGAACTTCCCGCTCAACCCCTCGCGCGAAACGCTCATTGGCCGCGGCACCGATTGCCACATCACGCTTCCCGACCCGCTTTGCTCACGGGTCCATGCCATCATTTCCTGCCACGAAGGCGCTTGGGTGATCCGCGACGAGCAGAGCCGCAACGGCACGACCGTCAACGGCCAGAAAATTGACGAGGCGACGCTCGCCGATAGCAACGCGGTGAAGCTCGGCTCGCACGAGTTTGAGTTCCGCCTCTCGCCCGAGCCCGCCACGGCGCACGCCGACGAGGCGGGGATGACGCAGACGATCGTGCAGGACCTGCCGATCGCGGTGCGGCAAAGCAACGAGGAGGTGCTGGCCGCACTCCCCACGCCGGAACAAGTCCAGGAGCTGATGCTGCTGTACCAGCTCGCGATCCGCCTGCTGGGCTGCGACGATCCGGACGACGTCATCCGCATCTCGCTCGAGCTGCTCAAGGAGCGCACCAAGGCCGCGGTGATCGGCTTTCTGTGGGTCGATGACGAGGACCAACTCAAACCCAAACTCGTGATCCCCGCCGACGCGGCCGATCGGGTGACGCTCAACAAGAACCTCACTGAGCTGGTGCTCACCCAGGGCCACGCGGTGTGGGTGGCCAGCCAAACCTCGGGCGCCCAGGCGAAGCCCGTCGAGCACTTTGCCGACGCCGTGTGCGCCCCGCTGGTCCGCAAGGACCGCGACGGCGAGCGCAAAACGCTGGGCGCCCTGCACGTGTACCTCGGCCGCGGCAGGTTTCGGCAGTCGGACTTCGACTTCATCATCGCGGTGGCCAATCTGGTGGTGATCGCCCTGGTTCGCGCTCGAGCGCACACCTCGCTGCAGAGCGACTTCCGCCAGTTGGTGCGGAGCTCGCCGGGATACGACGAGCTGATCGGCGAGAGCAAGCCGATGCTGGCGATGAAGGCCAAGATCGAGCGCGTCAGCCGCGCCCCGGGCTGCGTGCTGATCCGCGGCGAAAGCGGCGCCGGCAAGGAGCTGGTCGCCCGGGCGATCCATCGCGGCAGCCACCGCGCGGACCGGGCGATGGTCTCGGTCAACTGCGCCGCGATCCCCGCCGATCTCATGGAAAGCCAGCTCTTCGGCCACAAGGCGGGCTCGTTCACGGGCGCCGACCGCGACCACGCGGGCTACTTCCAACAGGCGGACCTCGGCACGCTCTTTCTCGACGAGGTCGGCGAGCTGACGCTCGAAGGCCAGGCGAAGCTGCTCCGCATCCTCGAGGGCCATCCGTTTCTGCCCGTCGGCGCCACGCAGGAAGTGAGCGTCGACGTCCGCGTCATCGCGGCCACGAACCAGGATCTCAACATTTACGTCCGCGAGAAGAAATTCCGCGAGGACCTCTACTACCGCCTCAGCGTGTTCGAGCTGCATCTGCCGCCGCTGCGCGATCGGGGCGACGATCTAGGGCTGCTCATCGACTTCTTCCTCGCCCACTATCGCCGCGAGCGCGGCCGGCCGACGCTCAAGCTCAGCGACCCGGCCCGCGCCAAG
>JANOIK010000131.1:0-2443 GCA_031407585.1 Planctomycetota bacterium
GACCTGAGCTTCGACTACCAACACGAGTTCCGCCAGAAGATGCCCGAGGCGTACGAGCGGCTGCTGCTCGACGCACTCGAGGGCGACGCCAGCCTGTTCGCGCGGGCGGACGAAGTCGAGGCGGCGTGGAAGGTGTGCGACCCGATCATTGCCGAGTGGCAGGCGCACGATAAGCCGACGCTGTTCATGTACGACCCCGGCGCGTGGGGCCCAGAGGAATGCACCGAGTGGATGAGCGAGCAGAACCGCTCGTGGTTCGATACGTGCCCCGTGTTGGCGTGACATCATTCTGAAAGACAGGGGGAATGGGACGCGGATGAACGCGGATTGAACGGATTTGCGCGGATTCCGATAATTTGTTTTCCTTATCCGCGTTCATCCTTTAGATCCGCGTTTATCCGCGGCCAATTCCGAAAGCAATTGAGTGAGCGTCGACTCAGAATCATACCCACCGCTTCCAGAGAATATCCGCAGCGTGCAGCCGGGCGGGGGGACTTGCTACGCCATTGAGCTCGCGTGGGGACGGCTGCGGCGCGCTTATCTCAAGCTGCTCCGGCCGGGATACGTTCGCCGCATGGCCGAGTTGCGGCGTGGAGATGCCGCGGGCGCGCCGCATGAGATTCTCGATCCGCGCGATCTGAAGTTCTGCTCGAACCAGTGCACCGCGCAATGGGACGCGCAGGACGACTCGTTCCAGTGGCGCGATCACTTGCCGTTCGTGCGGTGGGGACTCGCGGAGTTGCAGATCGGCGGCTGGCCGCTGCTGGCAATGACCATCGGCCTCGCGATGCTTCCGGGAGCGTGGCGGTGGACTGCGATCGTGCCCGCGGTGGTGCTCGTCTGGTGGGCGTCGTTTTTTCGCAACCCAGCGCGGAGCATCCCCGACGCGGCGGATGCGATCGTCGCGCCGGCCGACGGCAAGATCACCGACGTCACCGAGATCGCGCACTACGACTTCTTCAACGGCCCGGCGGTGAGCGTCGGCATCTTTCTGTCGATCTTCAACGTGCACATCAACCGCTCGCCGCGCGCGGGCCGCGTGCTGGCCATGCACTACAAGCCGGGGGAGTTTCTCGACGCTCGGCACCCCGAGGTCACCCTCCGCAACGAGTTCATGTGGGTGGGGTTCGAGGACGCCCAGCGGCCGGGCCTGAGGTTCGCGGTGCGGCAAATCTCGGGGCTTCTGGCCCGCCGCATCGTGTGCGCCGTGCGGCCGGGGCAGTCGGTGAGCCGGGGCGAAAAGTTTGGTATGATTAAGCTAGGCTCGCGAACCGAGCTGATCCTGCCAGCGGGCGCCGCGGTGATCGACGTGAAGGTCGGCCAAACGGTGCAGGCGGGAAGCACGGTGATCGGGCGGTTGGTTTGATGTTTGGGTGGCACGCCCGAAGGTCTTCCGCAGGGCGTGGTCCGCAAACCAAGACCACGGACCACGCCCTGCGGCGGACCTTGGGACGTGCCACCCGATCGCGGGGCAAGCCTCGCGGCTAAATTGTTGCTCCCTGCTCCTTGCTCGCTGCTCCCCAATGCATCGCCTTCGCGCCGTAGCGTTGTTTCCGACGATCTTCACCCTGGGCAACTTGGTGTGCGGATTCTTTGCGATCGTCGTGGCGTCGCGCATTCCGCGGCCCGACGACTTGCTGTTGGGGCCTTCTCCCAAGCTGGCGTCCGCCCGCGAACTGTTGAGAAGCCTCGACCCCACTCACAATCTCATGCTGTGCGGCGCGCTGATCTTCCTCGCGATGCTGTTCGACGTGTTCGACGGCAAGGTCGCCCGCATGGCCCGCGTGGCGAGCGACTTTGGCGCTCAGCTCGACAGCCTGTGCGATCTCGTGTCGTTCGGCGTGGCGCCGGGCATCCTGCTGGTGAAGATGTGCCCGCAGTTCGCCGAGGTGCATAGCGAAGCCATCTGGGTGATCGCCGCGCTGTTCGCCTGCTGCGCCGCGATGCGGCTGGCGCGGTTCAACGTAGAGACCGACGAGGGTGACGACCATGCATGGTTCGAGGGCCTGCCCTCCCCAGCTGCGGCCGCCATCATCGCCAGTTGCGCGATCCTGTGTTACCGGGTGCGCAGCGAGCCGCAGTATTTGCGGTTCGAAGATTTTGATTGGTGGCTCCAGCGGATCGTGCCGCTGCTGGCGCTCGTCGTGGCGCTGCTTATGGTCTCGCGGATTCCCTATCCGCACGCGGTCACGCACACGCTGAGCCGCAAGCGCACGTTTCCGCAGTTCGTGGGCATCGTGTTCGCACTGATGGCGATTTGGGCCATGCGGTGGTATGCCGTGCCCGCGCTGTCGGCCGCGTACGCACTCGGCCCGCCGCTGTACCACGCGTGGCAGTGGAACTGGCGGCGGCGCCAAGCCCTGGCGCAGAAGGCGGGGTAACGGCGCGTGTTTACCGGTCTGGTGCAAGAGCTGGGCGAAGTGCGAGCCGTGACGCCCGAGGG
>JANOIK010001071.1:0-8925 GCA_031407585.1 Planctomycetota bacterium
ACGTCGGTGTGCCCCAAGACGGGCCAACCGGACTTCGGCACGATCACGATTTCGTACACGCCGGCGGCGAAGTGCGTGGAGCTCAAGAGCTTGAAGCTCTACTTGCAGAGTTTTCGCAACGAGGGCATTTTCTACGAGAACGTCACCAACGCGATCCTCGACGACCTGGTGTCCGCGCTGTCCCCGCGTTGGATCAGAATTCAAAGCGCGTTCAACGCTCGCGGCGGAATCACAGAAACCGTCACCGTTCAACACACTTCCGCGGTTTAGATCGGAGGGGATTTTACCACAGAGGGCACAGAGGACACGGAGGACACGGAGGAGGGAAGAGAATGAGAAGAGGTTTTAGGTGGCGAAATGAGCCACGCTCACGACATCCGACTTCCGCTTTAACTCTTTCCTTCTCATTGTTCTTCCTCTGTGATCTCTGTGCCCACTGTGGTGAATCCCCTCCGATAAGCACCCGAAAGAAAATCAAATGACCGCTAAGCCGCACGTCATCCTGTCTGGGTTTGCCGACGAAGCCGGGATTCACAAGACGGCGGTCGAGCAGTTCGCCGCCTTTGCCGCGCTGGGGCTGCAGTACTACAGCCTGCGGCACGTCGACGTGGGCAACGGCGTCAAGAACGTCATGGACCTCACCAAGGCCGAGGTCACCAAGCTGCGGCACACCGAGGATGAGTTCGGCATGAACGTCGCGTCGATCGGCTCGCCGATCGGCAAGGTGAAGCTCGTCGACGTCGAGGACGGAACGAAGAACCGCTTCGTGCCGTTCGACAAATACATGAACGACGTGAAGAAGGCGTGCGAGCTGGCCCACGCGTTCGAGACGAAGCTGATCCGCGGCTTCTCGTTCTATCATCCCAAGGGCTCGGACCCTTGGGAGTATCTGCCCCAGGCGGCCGAGCAGCTCGCGCAAATTGCCGAGACGTGCCACCGCAGCGATCTCACGTATGGCCTCGAAGTTGAGGCCAACCTGGTGGGGCAAACCGGGCAGCTCATGGCCGAGCTGCATCGCCGCGTGAATCACCCTGCCCTGGTGACGATCTTCGACGGCGCCAACATCGTGTGCCAGGGTTACGACACGATGGCGACCTACGAGCAGTACCAGGTGATGAAGCCGAGCATCGGCTGGATTCACGTGAAGGACTACCTCGACCCACGCGTCGAGAAGCCGCTGGGGCACATCGATGAGGACGCGCTGAAGCACTTTGTGCCGGCGGATCAAGGCGACAGCGGCTACGCCCAGATTCTCGCGGACTTTGCGAAAGAGATTCCCGCCCTCGAGAAACGGCTGACGCGGCGCGGCATTCCGGGCGTCATTCTCGACCTGGAGCCGCACCTTAAGGGCGGGGGCCAGTACGGCGGGTTCAGCGGCCCCGATGGGATGAGCGTGGCGCTGCGAGGGCTTCAGCGAGTGCTCGACTTCGTCGGGATCGACTACCACCTGCGCGACTTCGACGATGTGAAGGCCGCGCGAGGGTTTTAGCCTACTCGGCGAGGGGCGCCTCGGGCGTCGGCATTGGGGCCGTTTTGCGCGATCGTCTCTCCGCGGCGGCGCGACGCCGTTCAGCGATGCGCTGAACAGTCAGGACCGCGAGTTGGGCCGCCGAAGCGACCGCCATGACCAGCGTGACGCAACCGCCCCAGAACCAGGGGCTGTCGACGCCCTTGGCCGTGAGCATGAGATACGCCGACGCGGCCGAAGCCAGTGCGAACACGACGCCCTTGGCGAGGGCCGACTGCACGTGCCGCCGCTTGTGATGGTGGGCGATGGCTGTGCGAGCCGAGCTGTTGGCGAGCTCGCGGAGCGCGGTCATGTCGGTGGCCGCGTGTTGCTTGCGAACCAAACGCAACATGCCGTTGGCGTCGACCTCGATCTCGGGCTCGGCCTCTTCGGCGATCGCCGGCGTGAGCGCGAACTCCGACGACAAATCGGCGGGGTGCTGCGGCATGAAGGCCAGCGTTGAACTTCCCTGCGACGCGACCGAGCCATCGCCTCGCACGCGGCGCATCATGTTCGACATGTACGCTTCGAGCGCCTCGTCCGAATCGTCGTCGTGACCGACAGACAGAATCGCCTTCAACGGCGACATATGCTCTTCGTCCAGGATCGGTCGCGAGTCCGAGAGCCGGGGTTCCGCGCCGCCTTCGTCGTCCAGCATGTGCCGGTACTTGTCGATGAACGACGGCGGCGAGTACGGAGTTGCGACGCGCTCGGGCGTGGGGGCCGGGGCGGGTTCCGAGGTGGCCGCCGCGGGCAATGTGACGGCGATTGCTTGCTCGACTTGGACAGCCTCGGAAACGTCCGCCAGATCGAGCACCTCGTCGTCGGAGGGATCGGCGTACGTGTTGACGTCCGATACGGCGTCGGCATCGACTTCCGTGTGGCCCGCGTTGTCCCAGCCACGCCAGCTCGCGGGCTTGGCATCGTCGATCTCGTCCTCGATGGCGTCGGCTTCTGACGATTCGACCGTCGGGGTTGACCAGTTCGCGAACGGCGACGGCGTGATCGCGGCCGCCGGAGGCGTGGCGACCGGGGATTGCGACTCAAGGGCGTCGAGCTGGCGGCGCAGCTCGTCCCGCTCGGCGGTCGCTTCAGCGTATTTCTCGGCGTGGTCGCTTTCCAGCGCCTGGCACTGCGACAGCCACTGTTCTTGTTGCTGCTGAGTCTCGGCGAGGCGATCATCGAGTTCGGCCCGCGCCGCATCGCCTTCGGCCAATTGCGATCGGAGCGTTTCGATCTGCGTCTCGCAGGCGTAGAGCTGCTCGCGGAGCCGCGCGGCCTCCTGGTCGGCCAGCAGCCGTTCTTGCTCGCGGGCGGTGCGTTCGGCCAGCACGGCCGTGCGCGCCTGCTTGTCGGCGACGGCTTGCAGCTCGGCCAGTTGCTGTTCAAAGTCGGACGTCGCCTGCTTGTCATCGTCTTCTGCCGTCGCGGCGGCGAGGGCCAACTCGGCGGCCGCGTATTGTTCGCGGAGGGCGTCCAGCTCGGCGTTGCGCTCGGCCAGAGCCTCGCTCAGCTTGGCTGCCTCGTTCTGGGCCGCGAGGCGCTGCCGCTCATGAAGTTCTCGCTCAGCCAGGAGCGACGCGTGCTCCTGCTCTTCGGCGGCCGTGCGAAGTTCGGCAAGCTGCCGTTCCGCGTTCGATCGCGCCTTTTCGGCCGTCGCTTGTGCCGCGGTCGCCGCACTTAGAGCGGCGTCTGCGGCCGTGCATTGCTTGGTAAGCGTCTTGATTTGCTCATTGCACGCGGCCAGGGCGTCGCGAAGCTCCGTGGCTTCCTGGTCGGCAACGAGCCGCTGCTGCTCGCGGGCATCGCTCTCGGCCAGCACGGCGACGCGCTGCCGCTCTTCGGCTGGGATCTGAAGTTCCGCGAGTTGCAGTTCGGCGGCCGACTTGCCTTTCTCGGCAAGGCTCTGGGCCGCAACCGCCGCGGCGAGTGCGGACTCGGCCTCGTCGCATTGCTGGCGGAGCGCGTCGATCTGCTCGTTGCACACGGCCAGGGCGTCGCGCAGGTCGGCGGCTTCGCGTTCGGCCTTCACAACGGCGTCTGCCAGAATCTGCAAGCGCGGATCGGGCGTCGCCGTCGGGCGCGGTGCTTTGCGGGTGGCTTCGAGTTCGACCGCTACGCTGTCGCGTTCGGCGACGGCCCGGTTGAGTTCGCTTCGCAGGGATTCCAACTGCAATCGCAGCGCGGCCGTCGCCGATTCGTTCGCCGACCGGTCTGTGGTGAGCTGTTGTTCTGCGGTGGTGACCGCGCTAGCGAGCTTGTCGGCGCGGGCACGGGCCGTCCGGGCAGCCGATGCGATGGCCTTTGCCCGCCGGCGGCTCGTGAAGTTGGCCGTCCAAAGTTTCGCGACGAGCCGGTCCTCGAACGTCTGGCTCGAAACGTTCGAGAGAGCAACCGGCGCAGTCGGAGCAGTGATCGTTGGGCTCGACGGACCGAGCGGCTCGTCAAATGGGTCTGTCTGCCGGCTGGCCATGAGCAGCGTCTTGGCGGCCGGCCGCGGCGGTGCGATCGGAGTGGGCGACGGCGGAGCGCTCTCGACCGCAAGTTGACGCGGCACGAACGGTTCGTTGGTGCGTAGCCACTGCGTCGGCGGCTCGACAGCGGGGGGCGTAAAGTCGATCGTTTCTCGTTGTGTTGACCGCCGGCCGGCGACTGGACCGCGCGGGACGGCAGCGCGGCCTTCCCACTCGATCTCCCACGGGCCAATCGACAGCGTGTCGCCCGCCTGGAACTCCTGCTTGGCGAACGGGCGTCCGTTGAGCAGCGCACCCGACGCCCAGCGCGTGACAATGGCGGCGCCCGTCTCGAGCGATAGCAGGCACTCCAGCGGCTGGGACTCCGACGCTGGCAGACGCACATGGCAGCGGGAGCTCGACCCGATCGTGCACTTGGCGCCCGGCACCTCGATCGTCTGATCGGGCCGCCCCTCGCGCCGCACGCGCAGCCGGGGGCTGCCGGGAGGACCCGGGGTCGCGGTCGAAGCTTGGGTGGGTGCGGTAAGCGTGGTCATCGCGGCGGCGCAGGTATAGACGGGGACTCTCCCGCTTCAAAACGATAGCAAAGGCTAGCTTAAGAACGCGGCCTCCCCCGGCATGGGCGCCTTAAATGGCGTCGAACACTGAACGGGGCCGCCGCGACGGTTGCTTGCCCGCGCAATCCGAATAATTCGCAAAGTTCGATTGGAAGTTTGGAACCATATGGCCGATTTATCGAACTGCGATGACCCCCTTCGCCGCGCACGGGCGGCGGCGCTGGCTGGTGATTCCCACTCATTGCCGTTTGTCCGCAAACGAGGGCGACGCCCAGACCGGGCGTCGGCTGACCGCGGGGACTACGGAAAAACCGCAGATTTGGCGGGAGTTCGAGCGAATTGGCGGGTTTGTCGAGGCTGTTTGGGAGTTCCAACCGGGCCGGCGACCTTTTTTTGGCGAGGTGCGTACTATAGTTACGGTGCAAGCCCGCAAGCCCCCTCACGAGGGGGGTTCGCGCGGCGGGGATGCTTGTCTTAGGCAGCGGCGGATTCTTTGCCGCGGCGCGAGCAATGGGCATCTTCCCAAGTGAGCGAGGCTAGCACAGCGCACTCGACAGATGAGCGAACGAGGCAAGCGACGCCGCCGACTGGCGGAACAACCAACACGAGATTTACGGCGTCGCGCCGCTACAGAGAAGGCACCACCACCATGGCCCGCAAAGATTCCATTCTGAAACTGCGAGAGCTCCTCCTGAAGCGCCGCGACGGCCTGCGCAGGGCTCTCGCCGGCGACTTGAGCAATCTCAAGAGCCTGTCCGACCAGACCAGCGGCGACGTCGTCGACGCTGCGCTCGACGCGGCTCAGGACGAAATCAGCTCGAAGCTGGCCGAAGTGGAAAGCCGGGAACTGGCGAACATCGAGGTGGCTCTCGAGCGGATTCGCGGCGGCGGCTACGGTGTGTGCGAGGTCTGCAACGGCAAGATTCCGCTCGCGCGGCTGACGGCCCTGCCCTACGCCACCAACTGCATCGAGTGCCAGCGAGCGAACGAGAACGCGGGCGGCGCCGGCGGCTACGGCGGCGACTGGAGCCGCGTGATGGACGGCGGCGGCATCGACATGGATATCTCGTTCAGCGATCTCGAAGCAAGCTGAAGCGGGATAAGCCTCGAATCTTCGCGCCGACGCCCTGAGCGCTAGCGCTTCGCCGTTTGCGCCGGCCGATCTTGGGCTACAATTGCGTAGTCGCCTGCAGACCGCGTCGCCCGTGCGCGGCGCCATGCGATTGCGTCGTTGGAGCCAGCGTTTCATGCCGCGTTTATCGCGTTCCGCCCTGCGACTGCTCTCAGCCGCATGCCTTGGCGTGGTCGTTGCCTCCACGATTCCGCAGGCTCACGCGCAGCAGGCCGCGCAGCCCGTCTCGTTCAGCCAGACCGAGCGGGACCGCATGTACGTCGAGCTGCAGCAAGACGTCGCGGCCATGGACCGTGAGCTGAGTATCTACAAGCGCGTCGTGCAGCTCATGGCGCCGTCGGTGGTCCATGTCGAGGCGACGCCCCTGTCCTCGTTTCGCATGGACGCGGATATCGAGGAAGCAGGCTCGGGCGTCGTGGTTCGCATCGGCGATCGCGATTACATCCTGACCAATCGGCACGTGATCCGGCACTCCGACCCCGGGAACATTCGCCTTGAGCTGGGCGACGGCCGGCAGATGCGGCCCACGCGGGTGGAAAGCGATCCCGACACAGACGTGGCCGTTCTGTTCGTCGACGCCACGGACCTCGTGCCCGCGCGGATCGGCAACAGCGACGAAGTCGAAATCGGCGACGTCGTCATGGCGTTCGGCAGCCCGTTCAACCTGCGGCAGAGCGTGACGCGGGGCATCATCAGCGGCAAGGGTCGCGTGAATCTCGACCTCGACGACGGCGGAGTCAAGTATCAAGACTTCATGCAGACCGACGCCGCCATCAACCCCGGCAACAGCGGCGGCCCGCTGGTCAACCTGCGCGGCGAGGTGATCGGACTCAACACGGCGATCGCCAGCAACTCCGGCGGGAACGACGGCATCGGCTTCTCGATTCCGATCAACATCGCCGTGAGCATCATGCGGCAGCTTGTCGAGAAAGGCGCCGTGGAGTTCGGCTTCCTCGGCGTCACGCTCGACGGGTATTTCGATGCCCGGGCGGCTCAGCAGTTCGGACTGCCCCGGCTCACTGGAACGCGAGTCAAGCAAGTGAGCTCCGGCTCGCCTGCGGCCGCGGCGGGGATTCTGGTCGACGACGTTATCTTGCGCTTCAACGGCACGCCGATCGAAAACGACGAGCACTTCATCAGCTTGGTGAAGCTCTCGGAGATCGGCCGTCACGTCGAGCTGGTGCTCATGCGCGGGGGCCAATTGATCACCGTGCAGACGGCGATTGGACGCCTGGCGGACTTCGCCGCGGCGCCGCGTTAGGGCGCACTCTGCAGCCCGCGGCGGATGAAATCGACGACGCCCCGCGCGTCGAGCTTGACCGCGACGTCCATGTGGCCGCGCACGGGCGAATGCCGGCGGCGGTCGACGATCGTGGCGCCGTGGGTGAGCACGCCCTCGGTCTCGACGTCGCACGGCCAGGTTTCGGTCGTGAGCAATTCGGGGTGAATCGCGGCGGCGACGGCGACGGCTTCCGGCACGAGCATTCCTTCGAGCCCCAGCCGCTGCCGGTAGGACTGCAGCGCGGGCGGCAACAGGGCTCGCATGACGCGACCCGAGCCGGTTTCTTCGTCCGGCAGGTGGTTGAGCAGGTCGAAGGTGAGCGCGGCACGGCTGGTCACGTCGCGCGGCAGCAACGTCATGGTCGCCGGCGTGCGGAACACGCGCTGGGCCGACTCGGCGTCGCAGTAGATATTGAACTCGGCGGCGGGCGTCACGTCGCCCAGGCCGTCGAGCGTGCCCCCGACGATGATCAGGTGCCCGATGAGCATCGCGAGATCGGACTCTCGCTGGAACAGCGCGGCGATGTTGCTCAGCGGTCCGCCGGCAATCACCGTGACTTCGCCGGGAGCGGCGCGGATTTCTTCGGACAGGACCTTGATGGCCGGATGCTGTTGGTGGAGCTCGACGGCGCCTAGCTCGGCCCCGCAAAATCCGTCGGGGCCCCACAGTTCGCGGCCGTCGGTTCGCAGCAGCTGCTCTTCGTTGGCGACGCCGATTCGCGGCCAGCGCGGCGGGTCGAGGTGCTCGATGAGGGCCTGCACGTTGAGGCTCGCCTGCCGCGGCGCCACGTTTCCGCCCGTGGCGGTGATGGCCACCACCTCCAACTCGGGACTGGCCAAGGCCAGGCAGACGGCCAAGGCGTCGCCCACGCCGGGGTCCACGTCCAGTATCACTTTGCGTGCCATGGGCATCATGCCAGGGGAGGGATCGCGGCCGGGAGTGCTGGGGGCATTTTAGAGGCGATGGACCACGCCAACAACCCGCCGCGATCGGCGCGGCATCGACCATTTGGCCCCCGGACAATGACCGGGGGCCACGCGAACGATAGAATCACCACGACCGCATTCGTTTCCGATGGCTCATCCCAAGTCGATCGCCATGTCCCTCTCGTTCACCAGCCTGTTGGGTCGCGTCAGCGGCGGCGAGGACCTCGATCGCGAGGCCATGACCGCGGCGATGAGCCACATCATGTCCGGCGAGGCCGACGAAGGCGCCATCGGACTGTTTCTGACGGCACTCGCGGCCAAGGGCGAGACGCCGGAGGAGGTGGCCGGCGCCGCGGCGGTCATGCGACGGCACATGACGCCGATTCGCAGCCGCCACACGCGGCTGCTGGACACGTGCGGCACCGGCGGCGGCGGCAGCGAGCTGTTCAACATCAGCACCACGGCGGCCATCGTCATCGCGGCGGCCGGCACGCCCGTGGCCAAGCACGGCAACCGGAGCGTGACCAGCCGCAGCGGCTCGGCCGACGTGCTGGCCGAGCTGGGCGTGAACATCGACGCGGACATCGCGCAGGTCGAGCGGTGCCTCGACGAGCTCGGCGTGTGCTTCTGCTTCGCTCAGCGGATGCACCCCGCGATGCGGCATGTCGCCGCCGTGCGCAAGAAGCTGGGACAACGCACGATCTTCAACATCCTGGGGCCACTGTCGAATCCCGCCGGCGCCACGTGCCAGTTGCTCGGCGCAGGCCGGCCCGAGCTGCGCCCCCTTCTCGCCTCTTCGCTTCGCCTGCTGGGCACGGAGCGAGCGCTGGTCGTCAGCGGCGAAGATGGCATCGGCGAAGTCACGCTCGCGGGGGCCACGAATGTCACCGAGGTCGCTGGCGCCGCGGAGCGGGAGTTTCAATTTCACCCCAAACAGTTCGGCGTCGCCGTCGCAGCGCTCGACGGGCTTCGCGTCGCGAGCCCCGCGGAAAGCGCCGCGACGGTGCGCAGCGTGCTCGACGGCGCGCGCGGTCCGGCGCGGGACAT
>JANOIK010001082.1:0-4453 GCA_031407585.1 Planctomycetota bacterium
AATCCGTCGCCGAGCTCGCCCAGCGGCTTGTCGCTGACGTCTCCAATCCCAGCCACCGCGCGATGCTCGTCGAACTTCAAGCCCGCATGGCAACCGCCCTATCCCAGCTTCGACCCCCGGACCGCGAAATCCTCGTGCTTCGCTACTTGGAGCAGCTCGACGTCGAGGAGATCTCGCAGGTCTTGGGAATCAGCCGCACTGCCGTGACGTCGCGCCACCTCCGCGCCTTACAGCGGCTCCGCGCGCTGGTGGGCCCCGACCTTCGAGGATGATTGCAATGCCCCCGCTGCTCTCGTCTCTGAACGCTTCCCAGCCGATCGATGACCAACTCGGGCAGGTCCTGGAAAGCATCGTTCAGCGCATCCAGCATGGCCATGCCATCGATCTCGACGCGTTGGCGGCCGCGTATCCGACTTACGCCGCCCAGCTTCGTGAGCTTGTCCCGGCGGTCGAGGTGCTCGTGCGGATGGGCGAAAACGCGGACGGGGCGATCGAAGCTTCGGCGACCGATAATCAAGTGAACTCCGCGGTCGGCAAGAACCTCGAGCCCGCCCGTCAGCTCGGCGACTTCCGCATCATTCGCGAGCTGGGCCGCGGCGGCATGGGTACGGTCTTCGAGGCCGAACAGCTCACCATGGGCCGCCGCGTGGCGCTCAAGGTGCTTCCCTTCGCCGCACTGGCTCGTGAAAAATCGCTCCAGCGCTTCCGCAATGAAGTCCGCGCCGCCGCGGCCCTCGACCATCCCAACATCGTGTCGGTCTACTCCGTGGGCGAGGAGCGCGGCATCCACTATTTCGCCATGCAGCTCATCCGCGGGCAGACCCTGGCCGACGTCATTGCAAGCCAAAAAGCGAGCCGAGGCGCGGGCACACGTGCGCAGCAGGGGTCGGCCCCCGGCCCTTCAGGAAACGAAGACCCCACGATCGACTCCGGAGCGGCGGCCCCAACCACCACCGCCGTCGCGCAGGCGCACGTCAGCACCGCGCTCGACTCGCGCCGCACCGTCGAGCAGTTCCGATCCGCCGCGCGACTCGGCATTCAAGCCGCCGACGCCCTGCAGCACGCTCACGACCAGGGCGTCCTCCATCGCGACATCAAACCCGGCAACCTTATGTTGGACGGCGACGGAAAGCTCTACATCACCGATTTCGGCCTCGCGCGCATCGAAGCCGACGCCGGCATAACCATGACCGGCGACATCGTAGGAACGCTTCGCTACATGGCGCCTGAGCAGGCGCTCGCCAAGCGCGTGGTGGTCGACCATCGCGCCGACGTGTACTCACTGGGCGCCACGCTCTATGAGCTCCTAACTCTCGAGCCCGCCTTCGGCGAAACTGATCGCTCCGACCTTTTGAAGCAAATCGCATTCGAGGATCCACGCTCATTGCGGGCACTCGACCGTAGCATGCCAGCAGAGTTGGAAACAATCGTCCTCAAGGCCATGGAAAAGAATCCTGCCGATCGCTATGCGGCCGCGGGAGAACTCGCGGAGGACTTGCAGCGATTTCTCAAGCACGAACCCATCAAGGCTTGTCGCGCGGGAGCGCTGCTTCGCCTTGGCAAATGGACAAGGCGGCACAAGACAATCGCTCGCGCCACCTTGATCATGCTGTTCATCGGCGGCATTGGAGCCGTAATCGCATCAGGCCTTATCGCTGGCGCCTATTCCCAGGAGTTTCGAGCTCGCCAAGCAGCAACTCGCGAAAAGGCATTGGCTCAGCGACAGCAACGGCGGGCCGAATTGCTTCTTGCACAGTTGCAACTCCAACGCGGCGTTGCTCTGCTCGAAAGCGGGGAAGCGCTGGGAATGCTCGACCTCGCCGACGCACGGCTATCGGCTGGCGACGCGCACCTCCTGGGTCTCGCATCCGCGCGGCTTTGGGCGGCCGCCCACGCTGCCCAATCCTGCCCGCTCGTGCAGGTTTTTTCAGGTGCAGACGAGTTGGCGTTTAGCCCGGACGGACGCAGCTTGGCAATTGCGGAACGCGAGGAAGTGAATGTTTGGAACATCGCCTCCGGCCGTCGCCAGGTCGGTCCGTTAGATCTCTCAGAGGCCATCGACGCTTTGCTATACAGTCCCGACGGCGCCTCCCTCGCCGCTCACGCGATTCACGGCGTCGCCCGAGTGTGGGATCCCGCGACGGGTCAGGAGAAAAGTCCCGAATTGAAGCACGGATTCGTGCCCTCGCAGAAGCATGACGATCGGTGGAAGGTTGCCGACTTTAGCGCGGATGGCAAGTTGTTCGCCACGGCCGCCGGACCCAATGGCGACATCCGTGTATGGAACACAGAAAACTGGCAGCCATTTTCGGAGCCGTTCGACCACGGAACAATTGTGCATCACTTGGCATTCAGCCCTGACGGTAAGCACATCGCCAGCTTGTCGCTGGCGAGCGACGAAACCCTGAAGATTTGGGATTATTCCGTCAGCCCGCCAAAAGTTGCCGAAGCCTACCGCACTCCTGCGCCCAAGGGCGTGGGGCAGGCGGCGCTGGATGTTCGCAATAGTCGAGTGCTGGTTCAAGCAAATTACATGCTTCCTGCTATCCATAACGTCGCAGACTTCGACCAATACGTGCAGCTCGATTATCGCTGGCCGTTGCGAAATGCTGTATTCGCGCCGGATGGTAAACTACTTGCCACAGGATCAATGGATATGACATTGCGCCTGTGGAATGCCGAAACTGGCGACCAGCTCGGCGAAACGATGCGACAAGGAGGCCGCCCCGAAGTCGTATCGTTCAGTCCCGATGGCAAATTGTTGGCCTCGCGGACGCTCAACAAGAATCTACGCGTTTGGGAAACCGCCACCCAAACCACCATCAGCCCGCCGCTGGCCCCCCACGTACGAACGTGGAGAGTGGAATTCGGTCCCCAAGGCAATCTCCTAGCCGCGTCGCGGGACCAAACAACTTGGGTTTGGCGGATCGGCCGCGTTCCCGCCAGCGCTGAAACGGAAGTGGCGCCGCCTGAATTACCTGATCGACCGACGGTGGTGAGCCCAGATGGCCGATATCGCGCCGCCATCACCACAGACGGACATGTCGAGATCGCCGACCTCGAGGCCGGAGAGCGGTCGCCTGTCGTTTTACGCCGCAATTTCATCCGTTGCGTCGCGTTCAACTCGGACAGTGATCTCATCGCAACCGGCTCTGACAACTGGCGCATCAACATTTGGGAGGCGGCAACGGGACGTCTCCTCAAGGAGTTTGAACCCGGCGAACGCGTCTACGGCGTCGCATTCAGCCCCGTCGACCCGAGGTTAATGGCGAGCGCTCAACGGGATGGAACCGTCCGGATTTGGAATCTCACCACCGGGCAGCAAGTGGGCCAACCCATGCAGCACGAGGGGACCGTTTGGGAGCTAGCTTTCGATCCGTCGGGATCGATGCTAGCGACAGTCTATGGCCTTAGCGAGCAATTCTCGGAAGCCGGTCGCATCAAGTTGTGGGATGTCACGATGCAATCGCCCTATTTAGGCATCGCATTGCCGATGCGTCCCGTTCTCTCCAAGTTCGACCGTTGGTCGCGAAGTCCAACCTTGGCAACGTTCGACGTGGACGGCCAAATCATCGCCCGACCGCTGCGCGGCGACGGCTCTATTTGCTGGAAGTTGCCCGAGCCGCCCGCCGATCCCCATGTCATGCGAAAGATGACCTGGCTTGCCTTGGGAATGAGCCGCAAGCTTCAAGACGAAGCGGAATTACTAAGTGCGGAAGAGTGGCAGAGTCTCCGCCACGAACTTACGAAAGCCAGTGCGCCGATTGACGCCTCGCCCTGAGTTCCTACCGCCCAATCTCCTTCTCCAGCAAATGGATCTTCTCCACCCGCCGCTCGTGGCGGCCGCCTTCAAACGGCGTCGACACCCACACCTCGACCATCCGCTCGACGGTCCGCGGGCTCAGCATGTCGGCGCTCAGGCACAGCACGTTGAGGTTGTTGTGCCGGCGGCTGATCTCCGCGGTCACTTCGTCGCTGCACGGCGCCGCACGCACGCCGGGAAACTTGTTCGCGGCGATCGCCATGCCGATCCCTGTGCCGCAGATGAGAATCCCCCGCTCGACGCTGCCCTGGCTCACCTTTTTGGCGACCAGTGCCGCAAAGTCCGGATAGTCGACGCTCTCGCTCCCCGTGGCGCCTTCGTCATCCACCTCATGCCCCTTGGTGCGCAGCATCGCAATGATCTGCTCCTTCAGGTGGTACCCCCGGTGATCGCTGCCGATGGCGAATTTCATGAGTGGCCTCGTGTGCCATGCCGGGCACGAATGTTGAACTAGCGCTGAGGTTGTAGGGGAGTGAGTGGTGAGTGGTAAGTGGTGAGTTAAGGCTGGTCTTTTCCTTGCTGGGACTTCCGCAAGTAAGCCATGTAGCCGTTGATTCGCGAGACGAGCTCTACCGCCGTTTCCTTGAGTTCCTCGATGGTCGCTCGTTCGGCGTAGTGTTCATCAAGGCA
>JANOIK010001092.1:0-1534 GCA_031407585.1 Planctomycetota bacterium
CATCCGTCCCTCTGCAATTTCCACGCCAATCGCTTGCACCGCGTCGACCAGCTCGGCCCGGCCGCCGTAATTCACCGCCAAATTGAGCCACATGCCCGAATTCGCCGCGCTCATGTCGACCGTTTTGTCGAGTTCCCGCAAAACCAGGACTGGGATCCCCGCGCGCCGGCCGATCATCCGAACGCGCAGGTTGTTGCCCATGATCGTCGAGCGCTCCTCGATCATGTACTGCTCGAGCAGGTGCATCAGGAAGTCGATCTCCGGCTGAGGCCGCTTCCAGTTCTCGCTCGACAGGCAGTAGAGCGTGAGCTGCTCGATCTTCAGCCGCGCGCACTCCTCGGTCGTGCGGCGGACGCTCGCGACGCCGCGGCGGTGCCCCTCAATTCGCGGCAGTTGCTGCCGCTGGGCCCACCGGCCGTTGCCGTCCATGATGATCGCGATGTGCCGCGGCCAGCGCTCGCGCGGCACGGCGGCCAAAGCCTCGGGCATGTTCTGAGTCGAGGTCATCGCACGCGGATTGTTTGGTCGCGCTCCGGGCCCACCGACACCATCTCCACCGGCACGCCCACCAGCTCGCCGACGCGGTCGAGATACCGCCGCGCGTTGGTCGGCAGCTCCGACAGCTTCCGCATGCCGGTGAGGTCCTCTTTCCACCCGGGCAGCGTTTCGTACACCGGCTTCACATGCCGCAGGTCGTCGACCTGGCTGGGGAAGCGGTTCGACTGCTCGCCGCCGAGCTCGTACGCCGTGCAGATCTTCAACTCCTCGAGCCCGCTGAGCACGTCGAGCAGCATGACACACGCGCTTGTGACGCCGCTGAGCCGCGAGGTGTACCGAATGGCGACCGCGTCGAGCCACCCGCAGCGCCGCGGCCGCTTGGTCACCGTGCCGTACTCGTTGCCCTGGTCGCGGATGCGTTGGCCGATTTCGTTGTCCTGCTCCGTGGGGAACGGCCCGCCGCCCACGCGCGTGCTGTACGCCTTCACGATGCCGATCACGCGATCGAGATACCGCCCCGGCACGCCGCTACCGTTCGACACGCCGACGCCCGAGCTATTGCTGCTGGTGACGAACGGGTACGTGCCGTGATCGACGTCGAGCAGCGCCCCCTGGGCGCCCTCGTAGAGAATCCGCTTTCCCGTCTCCGCCGCGCTGAGCAAATACTCGGTCGTGTCGCCTACATACGGCTTCAGCCGCTCGGCGAAGTCGCGGTACTGCGCGTAAATCGCGTCGGCGTCCAGCGGCTCGAACTTCCCCGCCGGCGCCATCGCCGCGATTACCGTGTTCTTCACCTTCGTGATGAACTCCACGCGCTCGCGGAACGTCGGCCGGTACATGTCGCCCAGCCGAATCGCGTACGACCGGCCCACCTTGTCGCGGTAGCACGGCCCGATGCCGCGCTGCGTGGTGCCGATGTTCTCGCCGTCGCTAGTATTGGCGTCCATCGCCCGGTCCTCGGCAAAGTGCCAAGGGAAGATCACGTGGACCCGATCGCTGAGCATGAGGTTGTCGCAGTCCGGAACGCCGCGAGCCA
>JANOIK010001103.1:0-2713 GCA_031407585.1 Planctomycetota bacterium
CGAATTGGGTCACCGCACCGCGACGCATCGCAGGAGCAAGTGGGGCGCGAGAGTCGCGGTGAGCGCCCCTGCAATGCGTCGCACCGCGGCAAATCCCTGCTCACTCACCAGCCAGTCGCTTCGCCTGGCTGATCATTTCAACCAATTCCTGTCGGTAGCCCTGCGAATCATGGTCGCCGATCGCCGATTCCGCGATCTCGAGCATGCCGGCGAACGTCGCGTCGCCCTTGTGCTGCGATCCCCGCAGCAGCATGCCGAAGCCGGCGACCGCCGAGGCGAACTGATAGTCGTCCGACGCCGCCGCAAACGCCTGCCCGCCGTCGGTTACCGGGAACTCGAGCTTCGTGCTCTCATCGCCATCCGGCTGCTTGTAGCGAATCTTGAGCGTGAGCAGCTCGTCGCTATCGTTCACGAAGCTGCCAGCTTCGTCCGTCCCCTCCACCGACCCCACCGCCCCATATTTCAACTCATCAGTAGCCGGCGCTCCCACCGCCTCGCCCGCCGGCACGACCTCATACAGCGCCGTCACCGTATGCCCGGCGCCAATCTCCCCCGCATCCTTCGCGTCGTTATTAAAATCCTCCGCCGCCAGCACGCGGTTCTCGTAACCGATGAGCCGGTAGCCTGCGACCTTCCTAGGATTGAACTCGATCTGGATTTTCACGTCCTTGGCGATCGTCACGAGCGTGCCGGTCATTTCCTCGACGAGCACCTTGCGGGCCTCGCCGCGATTGTCGACGTAGTGGTAGTTGCCGTTGCCGTGGTCGGCGACCGCCTCCATGAGCGCATCGTTGAGATTCCCGCGGCCGAATCCAAGCACCGTGAGAAACACGTCCGTGTCCTTCGCCTTGTCGGCGGCAAGCTGCTGGAGCGCCTCGACATTGGTGACGCCGACGTTGAAATCGCCGTCGGTGCACAGGATCACGCGGTTGACGCCGCCCGCGATGAAATTCTGCGCCGCGACGTTGTACGCGAGCTGAATCCCCGCCCCGCCCGCGGTCGAGCCGCCGGCGCTGAGCCGATCGAGCGCCGCGAGGATCACGTCCTGCCGATCGCCCCGCGTGCTATCGAGCGCGAGCCCCTCGGTCGAGGCATACACCACGATCGCGACGCGGTCGTTCTCGCCCAGCTCCCGCGTGAGCATCCGCATCCCCTCGACCAGCAGCGGCAGCTTCTGCGGATCGTCCATCGACCCCGACACGTCGACCAAGAACACCAAATTCGACTTCGGCCGTTGCGTCCTCGCGATTTCGCGGCCCTTGATCCCTACGCGGACCAACCGATGCTTCGGCGCCCACGGGCACGCGGCCACCTCGACATTCGCGGCAAACGGCGTCTCATCCGTCGGCGCCGCGTAGTCGTAGTCGAAGTAATTGACCAGCTCCTCGATCCGCACCGCATCCGGCGGCGGGAGCTGATTCCCCTGCATCAGAAACTGCCGCACGTTGGCGTAGCTCGCCGTGTCGACGTCGATCGAGAACGTGCTGAGCCGATTGTCCGCCGTCGCGGCGCTGATCGGGAGAAAGGCGTTTTCGACGATTTCGGCGTAGCGATCGCCGCCGCCAACATTCTTAAATTTGCGGTCACCATAACCGACATCGCTTAGCGACTCGTGCTGATACAACGTATCCCACTCCGCCGCCTCGCGTGCTTGACGCGCAAGATCGCTTGAGGCGTACCGCGTGCTACGACGCCTGCTTAACTCTTGCCAGACAGGCGCATCGGGATATTCCACCGGCGCGCCGTCGGAAAACGGAAAGACATCCAACGCAATGCCGTTGCCGGCAGCCTGCCGACCGCCGCGTCCGCCACCCCCGGAGAATTCGACGATCCTCCCATCCGGCCTGACCTCGCTTCTGCGATCGCCACGACCACGATTCCCTCCGGATCCGACGAGCCTCGCACCGCCACGACCGCCCGCTTGCGAGGTCGATGCGATTGAAAGCTCGGACACAGCCTCGGCCTCAACATAAGTTCCGCGACCTCCGAACTCCCCGCCAAATCCTCTTTCACCGAATTGGTCGGCAGCCGGATCCCGCGGACCGCTCACTGCTTGGTACTCGGTACCCACCGCATCGGCCGCCGCAGGCGTTGGCGTTGGACCGGTAACTGCGACACCGCTTTCGGACTCGTCCTGCCGCTCCCATCCCAAGGCAAAGGAACTACCTGCGCCATCAGTTGTGTCCGCCGTATTTAAGTTGACGCGTCCATCGGCATCGGGCTCCGAAATGACAGGCACGCCGAGCCTCAATTTTTTTGGGTCTACCTCGCCGCCCCAATACAGTTGCTGCGCCTCGCGGTCCGCGGCTTGCTGCCCTTGGCTCTCCCGCAAGGATGCCCTCGCCCGTTCAGGGCTCCGCCGCGCCGCTTCGCGTGCAGATTGCAGCGCCGGAAGAATAAATCCCGCCCCAACGACCGCTATGACGCACACCGCAATCGCTAATGCGACGCGGTTGATGCGGCGTTTCTCGAGCCGAGCGGGGCCAGCCGTCGATGTCCAATCTTCCGGCGTCGTCACGCTCGCCGCCGAGGAAACGCCTGCCGCCGCGAGAATCCGCTCGCGCAAATCCGGCGCCCCAGCGCCGCCCAGCACTTCCTCAAGCCCACGGTCAATCAACCGATCGTGCAAGTCATCCGAATCGGATGTGAGTGATTCGTCGTTCATCGTCATGCTCTGCGCAGTGGCGGCAGTCGCCGGGCCCGCAGAAGCCCA
>JANOIK010000144.1:0-9483 GCA_031407585.1 Planctomycetota bacterium
TCGACGAGTCGCACGCGATCAGTCAGCGCGTCGAGACGCCGACCGGCGCCTTCTGGCACGGCGTCATGCATCGCCGCGAGGGCGATTTTTCTAACGCGAAGTATTGGTTCCGCCGCGTGGATTCGCACGAGGTGCTCGAGGCGCTGGCCGCGAACGTGCCGGAACTAGGGGGCGAGTTCGACCCCTTTGCGTTCGTCGACGCGTGCCAAGCGGGTTTGCGAACTGGCGGTGCATCCGCCGACTTCTGCCGCCGCGTGCAGCAGCTTGAGTGAGAGCTGCTGTTCGATCACTGTTACCGCCACGCGGTCGGTGAATGACAGGCGAGGGCGTGCCACCCACGGGTTGCTCACTGCCGCGACCCTTGCGGTCGCCCCTCAAACCACGATACTTAGTAGCTCAATGCCCGCCAAATCTCGGCGTCGCCGCCCACGGCTGCGCCCTCCACATACGAAAGGCCATCTGCCATGGGACGCTCTGGAGCCGTTACGTTCAAAGGCGCGCCGCTGACGCTCGCCGGCAACGAAGTGAAGGTCGGCAGCCCGGCGCCGGACTTTACCCTGCATTACTACGAGGGCGGCATCAAGGAGCTGAAGCTCGCCGATCTCAAGGGCAAGGCGACGATCATCAGCGTCGTGCCCTCGCTCGACACGCCCGTGTGCCAGATTCAGACCAAGACGTTCAACACGCAGCTCGGCGACCTGGGCGACAAAGTGAACGCCCTCACGGTCAGCCTCGATCTGCCCTTCGCCCAGAACCGCTTCTGCGGCGCCGAGGGGATCAAGAACCTGCGTAACGGCAGCGATTACCAGGATCGCAACTTCGGCGTGAGCTACGGCACGCTCATCGAGGAGCTGAAGATCCTGAGCCGCGCGGTGTTCGTGCTCGACAAGAACGGCAAGGTCGTCTACGCCCAGTACGTGCCCGAGGTGGCGAGCGAACCGGATTACGAGCCCGCGCTGGCGGCGCTCAAGGCGGCGGTTTAGTACAAAAAGTAACAAACCACCGAGAGACAAAGAATGCCAAGGAAAGCGGGGAGTGTCCGCAGATGGCGCAGATCAACGCAGATTGAGGAAATTGAGAATGGCGTGACAGATCTGAATTTTGATTCGCGTCCATCTGCGTATATCTGCGTCATCTGCGGATAAGTTCCTTCCGCTCTCTGTATCTTAGTGTCTTCGCGCCTTGGTGGTTAGTTCTCAGGCTCTTCTGAAAGGATCTCACATGAGCACAGCTCGCGTCATGCTAGCCGAGGCGATCGGCACGTTCTTCTTGTGCTTCGCGGGGATCGCGGCGATTCTCTCGACCGGAGCGCCCATAGAAAGCGGCGTGGGGCTTGTCGGCATCGCGCTGGCGCACGGACTCGCGCTCTCGGTCGCGGTGAACTGCTTCGGCGGAGTCAGCGGCGCTCATTTCAATCCGGCGGTCACCATCGGCATGCTCTCGGTGGGCCGCATCAAGCCCGACCGCGCCGTTCAGTACATCCTCGCCCAGCTTGCCGGCGCGACGCTCGCCGCGTGGGCGTGCCACTGCTTTTTTCCGCCGGAAACCGTGACGGCCGCGAACCTCGGCATTCCGCTTCCCGGCCCGATGCCCGGCCAAACGGGCGCTTGGGTCACTGTGCCCATTTTGCTCGGCGTCGAGTTCGTGCTCACCTTCCTACTCATGACCGCGATCTTCGGCACGGCGGTGGACGACCGCGGGCAGGCGGTGAAAATCGGCGCCTTCGGCATTGGACTCACTGTGACGTTCGACATCCTCGCCTGTGGCAAAGTCACGGGCGCGTCGATGAACCCGGCCCGCTCGTTCGGCCCGGCCTTGATTTACAAGCTCACCGGCGGCGATGCGGGCGCCGGGGCGTTCGATTTGCATTGGTGTTATTGGGCGGCGCCGATCGCGGGCGCCGTGGTTGCGGCCTGGATTTACGAAAAACTGATTTTGGGGTCACCGCCGAATGGGTAGATTCATCGTTGTCGTCGTCCTGCTGCTGGCGATTGCCTTCGTCGCCTACAAGTATTTGCTGAATGGCGGAGATCCGCGCCCGGGCGGCGCCGCTCCGGGCGCCGCAGGCGCCGCGGAAAACGATGGCAAGGGCGGCGACGCTGACGCCGATGCCGAGGCCGCACCGGAAGTGACCGAGGACGAGGCCATCGAAGCGGCGGCCGAGGCGGAAGTCGCCGACGCGGCGGCGAGCACCACGGTCGAGACAGACGTCGACCCCCAAGCGGTCGTCGAGACCGAGGTCGCGGAAGCCGCCGCCGAGGTCACGGGCGAGGACATCGCCGACGCACTGCCTGAGGAGCCGATCGACATCACCGCCCCGTCGCTTACCGCCGGCATCCCCGGCACGGGGGCGCTCACGATCGACCAACTCGAGACGTGGCTTGCCGACCCGCGGAACCACGCCATATTGAAGCCCGAACTTCCCCTGGGCCTGAAGGCCGGCGCCGACGGCATCAAGGGGCTCGACAAGAACCCGCTCACGCGCGCCAAGATCGAGCTGGGACGCCAACTCTATTTCGACCAGCGCTTGTCCGCGGATGTCAGCGTCAGTTGCGCGACCTGCCACGATCCCGACACGGGCTACGCCACGCACGACCGTTTCGGCATCGGCGTGCGGAAGCAAACGGGCGGCCGTAACTCGCCCGTCGCGTACAACCGCATCTTCAGCGCCGCCCAGTTCTGGGACGGCCGCGCCGAGACGCTCGAGGAGCAGGCCAAGGGCCCCATCGCAAACCCCATCGAGATGTCGAACACGCACGAAGCGTGCGTCGCGTCGCTCAAGAAAGTCCCCGGCTATGTCCTGCAGTTCAACGCGATCTTCGAGGACGGCCTGACGATCGACAACGCGGCCCGGGCGATCGCGTCGTTCGAGCGCGTGCTCGTGACCGGCCCCGGGCCGTGGGACGTGCACAAGGAGCTGACCGACTTCGAAGCCGCCTGGGCAGCCGACATCGAGGACCTGGACGCACTCAAGGAAGAGGACCGCGAGCTGTACGACGAGTACATGGCTCTCAAGGAGCTGGCCGAAAAGCACCCGATCGGGGAGAGCGCCGTCCGTGGCGGCGAGTTGTTTTTCACCGACAAGGCCGCCTGCACCGCGTGCCACGTGGGCGTCAACTTCACCGACGAGCTCTACCACAACCTGGGCGTCGGCATGGAGGTCGAGAAGCCGGACATGGGCCGGTTTGTGGTGACGAAGGTCGAGAAGGATCGCGGCGCCTACAAGACGCCGACGGTGCGCAACATCTCGCTGACGGGGCCGTACATGCACGACGGATCGCAGAAGACGCTCGAGGAAGTCGTCGAGTGGTACGCCAAGGGCGGTCACGCCAACGAGTGGCTCGACGAGAAGGTCAAGAAGCTCGAGCTGTCGGACCAGGACAAGAAAGACCTCGTCGCGTTTATGGCTGAGGGCCTCCTGGACGAGCTGCCTGCCGTCGAACGGACGCGCCTCCCCGCCGACCCTGAGGCCGCGGCTGAGAACGCGGAAGAAAACGCCGAAGCCGAGGAAGAAGAAGCGGCGAACTGACTCTTGATCGAACTCCTTCCGGCTCCCTCCCCCTGGAGGGGAGGGCTGGGGAGGGCTGGGGAGGGGGGATGCGCCGGGTACCCTCTTTCCTCCTCGCACTCACTCAATCACCCGAGTCTCCACCACGCGCGCATCAATAATCTGATCCCCGCGCGGCGGCGTCCCATCGGCATCGCGCCCTCGCACGACATGCACCTGGAACCGCTTGCGCGCCCACCGCGTCAGCCATTGCCGCACGAGCCTACGCGTGGGCCGCACGAGCAGCACCAGTCCGAGGACGTCGGACAAGATGCCCGGCAGCACCAACAGCACGCCAGCGACGGCGACTAAGAAGCCGTCGAACATCTCATCGGCCGGCAGAACCCCGTGTGCCATCTGCGACCGCACGCGCATTGCGGCGCGAAAGCCTTCGACGCGGGCAATCGCCGCCCCCGCCATCCCAGCGCCCAGCACCAAGGCGATCGTGGGCAGCCAGCCAATGCCGTTTCCGAGCTTGACCAGAAGCGTGATCTCAACGATCGGCAGAACGACGAAGATCGCGAGCAGAATAGTGAACATGGCAGGCCAGGCGGGACTCGGGAGGGTATTTCATCCTAGCACTGCCGCCCCGCCAAGCAATCCATTGAGCCCCGCCGCTCGCGGCGGGCGTTTGCCGCAAGCGCGCGGAGCAAGCTCCGCGGCTAAATCGTTTTAACGGGGCGCTTGCCGAGACGTAGATACGCACGTACACTGATGGCATGGAGTCTTCCGCCCCACGACCGACCCCGCGCGGACGCGGCGCTGCGATCCAGCCTGGCAATCCGTATCTCTCCGCGCACCGGGTGGACGACCTGGAGCACGTCGAGCACGACGCCGACTACCTCGCGTCGCTGGAGCATCCGCCGACCGTTTATCTGGACGATGCCTCGCAGTCGATTGTCGCCACGAACGACAGCCCCGACGTGAGCTTTCGCTACAGCGTGAATCCGTACCGCGGGTGCGCCCACGGCTGCAGCTATTGTTACGCCCGGCCGGGGCACGAATACCTTGGCCTCAGTGCGGGAGTCGACTTCGAGACCAAGATCATGGTCAAACGCCGCGCCCCCGAGCTGCTGCGACAATTTCTTGCGAGCCCCAAGTGGTCGCCCGAGACGATCGTGTTTTCGGGCGTTACTGATTGCTTCCAGCCCATCGAGCGCGAGCTTCGTCTCACCCGCGGTTGCCTGGAAGTGGCCGCGGAGTGCCGTCAGCCCGTGGGCATCATCACCAAGAACGCCTTGGTCGCGCGGGACGTCGACCTGCTCGCCGAGCTGGCGGCGCACCGCGCGGTTCGCGTCGCGCTCAGCGTCACCACGCTCGACCAGGAACTAGCCCGCGTCATGGAGCCGCGCACCAGCAGCCCGGCCGCGCGGCTGCGGGCGATCGCCCAGCTGTCGGCGGCGGGCGTCGACGTCGAGGTGATGATCGCGCCGCTCATTCCGGGTCTCAACGACCATGAGGTCCCCGCCATCATGCAGGCCGCACGCGCAGCGGGCGCTCGCGTCGCTCGCTACGTGCTGCTGCGGCTGCCGACGACCGTGCGGCCCGTGTTCCTGGAATGGCTGCACCGCTGCCGCCCGAACCATGCGGAGAAGGTCGAGTCGTTTATTCGAGCAACCCGCGGCGGCCGGATGTACAACTCGAACTGGGGCGAACGGCAACGAGGCCGCGGTCCGATCGCGGACCACATCGAGCAGAGCTTCCAAGTCTTCGCGAAGAAGTACGGCTTCGTCGACCAACTCGAACCGCTCAACCGCGAAGCCTTCCAACCTCCGCGACCAACGCGCGGGCAGCTGAGCCTCTTCTGAATCTGGGAGCAGATTAACCACCGAGACACGAAGACACCAAGAAGAGAAGAGAGGAAAGGGATTTGTTGCCGCGAATCACGCAAATTGTCGTGAATAAGGGTGCAAGTACGGTGATGACTCTCTCAATTCCTATTGGCGAAGATTCGCGTGATTCGCGGCCAAACTCTTTCTTCGAATCCCTCCCCTTGGTGTCTTCGTGTCTTGGTGGTTAATGTCGCATTCCCAATGAATCGCCGAGCGCTGCGGTCAGCACCGCGTCGACGAAAGGCGAGATGTAGGGCTCTTGCGAAGCGCGCGGGCCGGCCACGTTGAGCCGCGTGACTTTGTTCGCCGTGACGAATTGCCGCAGCGATACGGCCGCCTCCAGCGGTCCCATGTCGGCGGCGCACAGGTGAAGCAGCGGTCGGCCGAGCGCCGCCGCGATCTCGCCCGTCAGTTTCGTGCCGCCGGTGAGCGCCGGCTTGAGTGTGAAAAGCACGGTCGCGTCGGAGTCGCGCACGTTCCACGTCGTACGCTCCGCGTACTGGGCCGTCGGCGTCTCGCGCAGCAGATATTCGTCGTTCAGCGGCCCGTCCTCGGCCAGCCTGCCGCGCGGGCACCAACCTTCGTGGGGCACGCCGGCGCGAAGCGCAAAATCGAGCGCGGCTCGATCCGCTCCGGTCTGCCCGCCCGACACGATGACCAGCATTACTTGATCAGTCCCCGGCGGAGTCCGTCGGGGAACTCCTTCGCGATCACTTCTTCGATGTAGGCCTTGCGATTAGCGGGTTTGGGATGCGTGCTCATGAATTCCGGCGGACCGCCGCCCCCGCCCGCCGCATCGAGCACGTTCATCAGGCCGATCATGGACGTAGGATCGTACCCGGCCATCTCCATCAGCCGCACGCCCCAGCGATCACTTTCCAGCTCGGCGTCGCGGCCGTACTTGGTGCTGAGCACGGCGCCGACCATCTGCCCCATGCGGGCGCTGTTCACGTCGCCGCCCAGCACGCCGACGGCGCCGGCGATGCCCTGGAACAATCCTTGCCGCGCCATTTGCTTGTTGCCGTGCCGCGACAGCACATGCCCGATCTCGTGTCCTAGCACGCCGGCAAGCTGGCCCGGCGATTCCAACCGGTCGTAGAGCGCCTGCGTGATAAACACCTGCCCGCCGGGCAACGCGAACGCGTTGACCGTCTCGGGGTCGGCCAGCAGCGTGAATCGAAACGCGTCGCGGTAGGGATTGTGGAGCGGATTATCGGGATGCTTCTCGGACTCCTCGGCGAGATACACGTCCAGTTGAGCGAGCAACTGCTCGCCGACGCGCTGCACCTTCTGTCGGTCCAGCAAATCGAGCGACGGTCCGCCGTGCATGCCCTCCATTTCGGGGGCCGCCTGCAGGCCGAGCTGCACCTCGTCGGCTTCCTCGGTGAGCGCCACCCGCTCGGCCTCGCCCGTGACTTCGTTCCGATCACCCGGCTTGGCGTAGTAGCTGATCACCGCGAACGCCGCGATCGCCAGCGCAATCAAGAGCCGCATCTTGAACGCGCTGTTCGTGCGTCCGCCCTGGCCCGCCGACCGGCCGAAGAGGGAGCCCTGCTGGCTGTATCGCTGCTGCCGGCGTTGGTCGGTGGGAAAGGGAAACGGGAGGCGCATGGGAGTGCTCCAAGTGAGGGCGTCGCCGAGTCGCTCTGAGTATACCAAGCCAATATATCAGAGTGGTACAATGCGGCCATGCACCGTTCGCCCCGCGTGGAAATCGTGTACTGCACCCAATGCCGCTGGCTGCTGCGCGCCGCATGGATGGCCCAGGAGCTGCTCACGACGTTCGCCGCCGAGCTGGGGGAAGTCGCCCTGGCCCCCGGCACGGGCGGCGTGTTTCAGATCCGCGTCGACGACGAGCTGATCTGGGACCGTGCGGAACAGAACGGCTTCCCCGACGTCAAAGAGCTGAAGCAACTCATTCGCGACCGAGTGGCCCCGCAGAAAGACCTGGGCCACAGCGATCGACCGGCGTCAGGTGAACACTCCTAAGCGGACAAGCAGTTGCTGAGGGCGACAACGGCCAGTGCCGTGCAGAGTAGCGGATCATCTTCTTTCATCAGCGAGCTCTCGCGATTCGCGAAGCTGCCGTCGGCGTTCTGCTTCTCACGAACGAGCGCCGCGAGTTGGGCTCGCTCCGCCGCCGGCCACTCGAGCCGCCGATACACCTCGGCCCGCACCGCATAGTGATAGAACCGCAGCGCCGCGCCCCACGGCTCGGGATGCTCCTCGGGCACGCCCTGCGGATAGTCGAGATTCGTGTGCTGCTTGAGCCAAGCGACCGCCGAGGTCACGCGCTCGTCCTCGCGCGGCACGCCCGCGGAGAGCAGCGCCAGCAGCCCATCGCACGTCGCGGTCGCGTAGCTGCGCCAGTGCGGCGCGGGCTCGTCCTCGACGCGGCCCTTGTTCGCCGCCAGCACCATCGGCGAGAAAAAGAACCCGCCATCGTACACGCGATCAAAAGAAGGCGGCGGCGCGATCGTCGCCGAACCATCGTCGGAGACGTGGGGCCGCGCCGCCGCCTGAGGGTGGTTTTGCACGACGCGCAGAAACGCCTGCGCCTTGCGCGCGACTGCCGCGTTCTCTCGGAGAGGCCGTTGCAACTCGAGGGCCTGCAATGCCCGCCGCGTGTGCGCCAAATCCATGTGACCCGAGTCGCCGGGCTTCAGCGCCTCTTGAAATCCCCAACCGCCGTACGCCGGATCCGCGGGCGAAAACCCGTTCGATTCATCGAACTGGGCGGCCAGCAGAAATTCGCGCATCTTCGCGATCGCTTTGTGCCCCTCCTCGGCCATCATGTCGTGGTAGGTCTGCACGCGATCGAAGCACTGCAGCGCGTAAGCCGTGCTGTAAACGGGGTACTCGAGGACATCCGCGTCGTGACGCCCCAGCGCCCCCTTGCCGTCGAGCCGCTCGAGCATGAATCCGCACGCTCGCTGTGATCGGCCCCACTGGTCGCTCGACTTCGTGTCGATCGTCCCCAGCAGCGCGTGCAGCACAAACGGCGTAAGCGATTGGCCGCCACGCAGCACGCCGTACTGCGGGCTGTGCCAACCGCCGTCTTCGGCCTGCTGCGACCACAGGTAGTCAACCGCTGCCGCGAGGCCATCTTGTTCGGGCGTCTTTGCCGTCGCCGCCGGCCGTTTCCACGCGCAGGCCGCCGCCGCGCCTGCCGCTCCCAGCAGCAGCCCGCGACGCGACAGCCAACGCGAATTGGAGTTCAAACTCGACGTCACAACACCCTCGAACGAGCAGGAGGCGCACTTGCCTCCGGGCCGGACCACGCGCGTCTCTCACTACTAGTGGCCGGCAAGACCCATTTTGGACCAAAAATCCGCGAAAAAACCACTAATTCGCCGCCGCACTCTCGCCAGCGTCCACCGCGGCAACCTGCTCGCCGCTGGTACGCTTCGCCATCGCGACCAAGAACTCCGCGTCCTGGTCCGCCGCGAGGCACTGCACCACCGCCGCGGTGCAGAACACAGGGCTCGAAATACAGTGATGGCCGCTCCAGCTTCCGTCGGCGTTCTGAATCTTCGCCAACCGGCCCTGCATCTTGTCCTGCCACTCGTGAAACTTGTCGCCGCCGGCGATCACCAGCGTCTCGCTGGTCATGAGGTAGCTCAAAAACTCCTCGCCGCCGTTGTTGCCAAAGCCGGCCAGAAGGTCCTCGTCGCCCAGGCGTTCGATCTGCGCCCGGTTCTGATCATGAGCCGCGGCGAGCGTCTGCGCCTGTTGGGGCTCAGCCGCGCCCGCGATGCGCAGATTATCTTCATTCACCTCGGCATCGTCGGCAAGTGCGCCGCGGGCTTTCGCCTCCCTGATGAGCTCCTCGGCCTGCCGCGCTTCAGAACCGTTCGCCCGAAATGCGCCGTTGAAGGCGTAGAGATCGACGCCCGCCGCGGCCGAGGCCTCGACGGCGCCGGTATCCGCGTCGAAATTTCCCTTCTGATACGAGCGGGCCTTAGCGAGCACGCCGGCGTTCACTTGCTTGCCGCTCGCCTGGGCCAGTTCGAGCGCCGAGCACGAGAGCGACGACTGCAGCACGGGCGCCCAACCGCCGCCCTCGCCCCAGCTGCCGTTGTCCTGCTGCGATTGCTCGAGCTT
>JANOIK010001206.1:0-5684 GCA_031407585.1 Planctomycetota bacterium
GGGGCTGTTCGAAAGCGTCATCGGCGGCGAGAAGGTCGGGCGGTACAGCTTCGTTGCCAGCGATCCGTTCTTGCTGCTCGAGGCGCGCGGCACGGCCGTGACGATTCGCCGTCGCGGCGCCGGCGGCAACGCCTGGACGACTGAGCAACTCACCGTCGCCAACCCGCTGGAGACGCTCCGAAGGGAAGTGCAGGCCGTCCGCGTTGCGCACCTGCCCGAGCTGCCGCCGTTCATCGGCGGCGCCGTCGGCTACGCGGGCTACGATACGGTGCGCTATGTCGAACGTCTGCCCAACGCGCCGCGCGATGATCGCAATCTGCCTGATCTCGCGTTCGGCCTGTTCGACCACATGGTCGTATTCGACAACGTGCGGAAGACCGTGCATGTGCTGGTGCTCGCCGATGTTCGCGGGGCGAGTGGCGAGGCCGAGCTTGCCAAGCGCCATGCGGCCGCCAGCCAAAGAGTCGACGCGTACGTCGACGCGCTCGGCAAGCCGAGCGACGCGCTCGCGCTCGCCGACATCGACGCCCGCGGGGAGGTGCAGCTCAACTACGAATCGAATTTCACGCAAGCCGAATTCGAAGCCGCGGTGCGGAAATGCGTCGAATACATTCGCGCCGGCGACATCTTTCAGGTGGTCATCAGCCAGCGACTTTCCGTGCCGCTGAAGCTGCCGCCGTTCGAGCTCTACCGCACGCTGCGCGTGGTCAACCCCAGCCCGTTTATGTTCTACCTGCGGATGCCCGGCGTCACGCTGGTGGGCAGCTCGCCAGAGATCATGGTTCGCGTCATGGACGGCCGCGTAACGGTTCGCCCCCTGGCCGGCACGCGACGCCGCGGGGCGACCGACGAAGAAGACCACCGGCTGGCCGAAGAGTTGCTCGCCGATCCCAAGGAGCGCGCCGAGCACATCATGCTGGTCGATCTCGGCCGCAACGACGTCGGCCGTGTCGCACGCTTCGGCTCGGTCGAGCTGTCGGACGTCATGGTGGTCGAGCGTTACAGCCACGTGATGCACATCACCTCGAACGTGACCGGCGATCTGCGCGACAACTGCGACGCCTTCGACGCGCTTGCGGCGTGCCTCCCCGCCGGCACTGTCTCCGGGGCGCCCAAGGTGCGGGCGATGGAGATCATCGACGAGATCGAGCCGCACCGCCGCGGACCGTACGCCGGCGCCGTGGGCTACATCGACTTCGCGGGCAACATGGACACGTGCATCGCGCTCCGCACCGTCGTGGTACAGGACGGCGTCGCCTACGTCCAAGCCGGCGCCGGCCTGGTTGCCGACAGCGTCCCCGCGGCCGAGTACGAAGAAACGCTCAACAAGGCTCGCGGCCTGCTCAAGGCCATTGAAATCACGCAGAGAAGAGGGGAGTAACCACCAAGGCACAAAGACACCAAGCAGAAGAAGGGAAGAAGGGAAGAGAAGATCTGGAACACTAAACAACGCTAATCTTCACTAATTCAGATTAGTGAGAATCAGTGTTTATTAGTGTTCCCCCACCTCCGTTCACTCTTTCTCTTTTCCCCGCATTTCTTGGTGTCTTCGTGCCTTGGTGGTTATCTCCAATCCCATGAATAACCTCGCCGGACAATTTCTTGTCGCTTCGCCGCACTTGCGCGACCCGAACTTCACGCGGTCGGTCGTGCTCATGCTACAGCACGAGGAGCAGGGCGCCCTGGGCGTCGTCATCAATCGCCCCGGCGATAAAACCGTCGATGAAATCTGGGAGATGATCGGCGGCGAGCCGCCCGGTTGCCCCGAGCTGGTCTACCAGGGCGGCCCCGTGCCTGGCCCGCTGATCGCCATTCACGACCAGCGCCGCCTGAGCGAGCGCGAGATCTTGCCGAAGCTCTACATGTCGATGCAGAAAGACGCCATCGACGAACTGGTGAAGAAGCACAACGCCAACTTCCGCCTATTCACGGGCCACTCGGGCTGGGGCGGCGGCCAACTCGAAGGCGAGCTCACCGTCGGCGGCTGGCTCATCACGCCGGCCGAGGTCGCCGACGTCTTCGACGACCACGAGACCGTGTGGAAAACCGTGTGCTCGCGCATCGGTCGTCGCATCATCGCGCCGAACATTCCGGCCGACCGCCTGCCGGTGGATCCGGAGCTGAACTAGCCTGCCCCACGGTAGGCGCAAGAGCCACGGAACAGCGCCGGCGATCCGCCCCTGTGGCGGCGCGAGTCCGCAGCCACGAGGGGGATCGGTCGGTTCCGGCTATCAGTCGCCGCCGTTCGCTTGCATCCAAGCGATGAGGATGATAAACCCATCGCCGAAGTAGGGAGAATAGATGCGCTTGGGGTTGGCCTGGCGATGGCTATTGAGACCATTGCCGCGCCAATCGTCGTCGCGCCGAATCGCCCACGGGCCGCCGCTGCAGCCGCCGGTCATATTGCCGCAGGCCTGAATGATCTCGGAGCCATCCACGTAGTTGCCCACCGATTGCCACATACGCTGGCCATCGAAGGGATACCCGGCAATTGGAACGGCCGGGTAACCAATTTCCGTATACGGACCCTGGTTCGCGGGGTAGTTTGCCATCCACCCCAGTTTCCCCATGACAGGCCGAATGGGCTGCGACGCGATTCCGAAGCCGATGTCGTAGCGAAAATCGCGGTCGTTAATCCAGCCATTCAGCGCGGCCAACGTCGGGATGGGCCAAAAGCCGATCGCGGCCCCCTGGTTGAATCGGCCCGCGAACATGACGTTCGTCGCCCATCCCGTCGCGTGGTCGTAAACACAATGCCCTGCGGTGCAAATCGTGCGCTCGCCAATGACCCAGGCCGATCCAATGTAGTTGGCGCCGCCAAACGTCATAAAGAGTTTGCCGACGGCACAATACGGGAACACCGTCATGTCGTTGACAAGCGATGTCGTAAAGCATTCCCGGCCCGCCAACATTCCGTCGAGCGGACGCGAGCCGCCGCTTGCCTGCCCGCCCGCGGTCGGACCTCCGGCCGAGACGGTGGTGGGCAACAGGGGAAAGGGCAATGGGATAGCGCTGGCAATGGCTTGGGGAGTCCAATAAGCCGCTAGTTCTTGCTCTGAAGAGGGATCTTGGTAGCTAACAACGCTTTCTGCGGACGCCATGTGCGAGTTCCTTTGAGAGTAGACCGGACACAACAACAGTCGCCTATTCGATCGCTCTGTTCGGCCCGCTCTCGACGTCGCAAGTCAATCGCGCGCTGGTCCTGACTCGTCTTCGTCAGGCTCACTCGGACGGGGCGTCGGCAACGGAAGCGGTTGCGCCTCGCGCCGGCGTTTTTCCGTCCAATACTCCAGCGTGCGCTTGTCGTCACTAGCGGGCTGATCAGGCGATACGACACGATTCGGATCGGGATTCTGTTCGCTCATGCGTCAACTCGTTGCGGGGTGTAAGGGGAAATGGCAGCCACGCATTGATGCTTACGGCGCCGGATGCCTCCGGCAAGCGCCGAGCTCCAACGCGGCAGTTTACTCCCTTACCTCCGCAGTTGCGCGTCAACCTCCTCCGCGGCAAACGAGGCGAGCGCCATCACCGTGAGTTGCGGATTGATCTCCGCGCCTTGCGGGAAGAGGCTCGCGTCGGCCACCCATAGGTTGTTCATGCCGGTCACTCGAAATCGGCGCGACGAGCGCGTGTCCACCACGCTGCCAAAGCAGTTGCCGCCTTGCGGATGCGAGGTCGCGAGATTCACGAATGCGGCGCCGCGCGAACGGATCGCGGCGACGGCCCGCAACAGCGACGGTTCATCGGTAATCGCCAGCGGCCGATCGCCGTCGAGCAGCACGGCCTTGGTCGGCAGATAGAGCTCGACGGCCTGCCCTCGCACTTGCGCGGCAGCGAGAAAAATGCGGCCCAGTCTCGTCACCCCTTGGAGTAGCCGATTGAACTCGGCCGCCGAGACGCTCAGCTTCGGCCGGCCGCCATGGCGCAGGTCGACGCTGCCCCGTGGTTGCGACGGAACCACCAGCCCGGCCGACGTGAGTCGGCGGTAGCGGCGAATCACGCTGGCATACTGTCCGAACCAGCCGCCCAGCGCCAGCGCGAGCGAACCGGGGAAGTGGAACCAGTTCTCCAGAATGGGACTCTGCGAATCCTCAGGCACGAAGTAACACTGGGCGATGCCCGGATCCGGGCGGGCGGTCGCCGGCATCGGCTGCTCGTATACCGCGAATATCGGCGTGATGATGTTGCCGGACAGGCCCTTGCCCAGGCCCGCCGGGCGAATGCCGCTGTTCCACAGGAGCTGGCTACTCGCCAGCGGCGCCGCCGCGAGCACAAACGCTTCGGCGTGCACATACCGCCACACGGGCCGGCCGCTGCGCATGTCCGCCGTCAGGAGCCGGCGCACGTTGCTGCCAGACGATTCGAACTGCACGGCGCGCGTGTTGTAGGCGATCTGCGCCGAGCCCGTCGCATGCGGATCGAACAGCGCCCGCATCAGATAGCTGCGCGGGCGCGTCGGCGCCATGCGGTGCGGGCCGCCGATGTGCTGCCCCACCGGACACACCACGTTGTCGGCGCCGCAGCCGAACGAATCGTCGGCGATCGACAAGGCCATCGGCTCCGCCTGAAACCCCGGGCCGGCGCCGGCGGCCGCGGCGCCGTCGATGAACAGCTCCGTCCGTTCGCCATGCGCGTTGATGGCCGGCGTCGTCGTGGCGCCCAGGTCCGCGCGAATGCGGGTCATCCGCGCTTCAAGGTCTGCGTAGCGGATCGCCGGCTTCCAACGCCACGAGTCCCACACGTGCTCCTTGATCGCAAAGTGAATCGCGTTGTTGACGTACGGGCCCCCGCCCACGACCTTGGCTTGGATGAAGTTCACGGTCTGGCCGGGACTCAACCCCCGGTGGCGAAACAGTCGCGACTCGTTCACGCTGGGATCGTCGCCGAACAGCTTGCCGGCCACGTTCGCTCCCGCATAGCGAAACGCGCGCATCAGCGCCCGATCGTCGCGAGGCGGCCACGAGTCGCCCGCTCTGGGGTCGGGAAACTCATGGGGGCTGATCCAGTCCCCCTCCTCGACCAGCAGCACGTGCCAGCCGGCGCTGGCCATTTCGGCCGCCACGATGGCGCCGCCCGCGCCCGAGCCGACGACGCATACGTCGTACGCTTCGTGATCCAGGTCCGGATAGGCGGGCGCCGTCACATGCGTGTGGTTGGCCATCGTCGCGCAGGCGCTTGGCCACGTAAGTTGCGCCAGCGTGCGGGCCAGCGGCCGCGAATTCGATACCAATCGCACAGCCATCGCCACGCCGGACACGGCCGAGTGAAGCCCGGGCTTGCCGTGCCAGTCGATCAGCGGAGGGTCGCCCGCGGCACGGCGCGTTTCGCCCTGATTCAGCAGCGTGCGCCGCTTGGCAATGGTCAACGCTGTCAGCGGCTGGGAGTAGGTCTTGCGAGAGTACCGGTTGATGAGCCACAGCCCGATGGCGAACGCGCGCTGCAATCGATCCGGGAGGTATTCCAAGTACGCGACTGTATCGGCGGCGATCGCACGGAACTCGCCCGCGGGAACCGGCTGCGGGGCGCCGGGCCAGTTCCACAGACTATCGATCTGCGCCTCGACGAACGCCTCTAGGATGGACAGGCCGCGGCGCAGCACCGGCTCCGCGCCGTCGCGGCGCAGCCGCGTGCGAAACGAAGAAAACGACTCTTCGTACGGATCGGCGGCAGCCGCCAGCTGCGTC
>JANOIK010001211.1:0-1646 GCA_031407585.1 Planctomycetota bacterium
CGAAGATCGTATAGGTGTTGGACGGGTCGGGAACAGCGCCATCGAGGTTGAGCGCCAGCGTGCCGCCCAAAACGGCGGTATCACTGACGTCGACGCTGTCGTTGAGCACAAAGCTGGAGAAAGGGATGAAATCGATTTCAAGTGTGGAGCCCGCTTGCTGAGTGTACACGCCATCTACCAAGACGTGCGCCACTGGCTCAGCGATGGCGCCTGGCGCGAAAATGCCGCCGTTGGGAACGAGCAGGTTCCCGTCGTATTGGAGGAGGAGTAGCGTGCCGCTGGTCCATTGGAATGTCCCCTGGCCCTGCAGAAAGTCGATTGCGAATGTGCTGAGCGTCCCCCCTTCAAGGACCACCGAGTCGCCCTGGTGGAGTCTTGTACGTCCGTTTACCTCGACCGTGCCGCCCGGCTGGATGCGCAGCGTTCCGATTCCCCCGTTGTTGGTCCCATCGTTGCCGACGCGTAAAGGCCCGTCGATCGACCAAGTCGAACCGGCCCCGGAGACAGTTACGGCAGAGCCATTGGCGCCAGTGAACGTGGCGATGGTTGCGCTGGTCGTTTCAACCCTGCCGCCAGCGGTGATCGCGAGAGTTGCCGATCTCCGTCGGCCAACGTCCAGATGCCCCGTATTGGTCCACTGGGAATTGGCGCCGTCCACCGTCACGATGGCGGTGCCAAGGCCGCTGTCGAGTTCGCAAAGCGATGAGGCGCCGGTACTCTGAACCCGGCCCCCGCCCGTAATGCTCAGCGTGCTATTCGCCCCATATCCAACGAATAGTCCGCCTGAATTCACCCACTGCGAACCAGGGCCCGAAACGGTGACAGAGCTAGTGCCGAGGGCGCCAGTCCCCAATCCAACGGTGCCCCCGGCACTATCAACCCTCCCGCCGGCGGTGACGTTCAGCGTGCCGGTGCCGACGTCGCCGACAACCAGGCTGCCAGAAACGTCCCATTTCGAACCGACGCCGTCGACGTTAGCCGTTCCCGTGCCGCCCGCATTGTTGCCGATGATTCCTGACGTGCTGTCGACGCGCCCCCCCGCCGTGACGTTCAGCGTGCCGGCGCCGGATCCGCCGACAATCAATTGGTCGGCGAGCAACCCTGAGCCGCCTCCCGTGATTGTCGCCGTGCCATTTCTGCCGGAGATCATTCCCAGAATTGTATCGCCGGCGATGACGTCGCCGTTACTGTTGATGTTGAGCGTGCCGCTGCCGCTCGCGCCGACGAAGAGTTCGGGGGTGCCCAGAACCAAGCCGCCCGCGCCAACCGTCAACGCCCCCGAGCTGCCGGTCACGGAACCTATCTCGAGATCGGACTCGAAGGGAAGCGCCAGGCTGCCGTCGGTCACCGTCAGCTGGCCCGAGCGGCCCAATACGGTTCCAAGCACCAGCGCCAGGGACGGGTCCGTTAGCGTAAAGAGGTGGCTGTTGAGATCGAACGTCACGCGGTCGTCATCGACGGTGAGCTGCCGGTTGGTCGGATTGTTGGTGAACGTGACGGTGTAGGACTTCGGAGCGATAGTGCTTGTCGTCAACCCGAAATGGGCGTCGTCGTTGGCGCCGGGGACGACGCCGCCAAACCAGTTGGCCGTGCTGGAAAACGTGCCGCCGCTGAGGTTGCTCCAAAAGATGTCATCCGCCTGGGCG
>JANOIK010001235.1:0-2337 GCA_031407585.1 Planctomycetota bacterium
CGATCGCATCGTCGACGTCGTCGAGACGCCCCTTGAAGTGACGCGGCCGGCGCAGAGCGGCGATTTGCTCGCGTCCGCCGTGGTCCAGGGGCGGGTGACGGACCTGCTCGATCTGCCGGCCATTATCCGTCGCGCCGATCCGACGTTCTACGCTGCTGCCCCAGAAAGGACGCTGGCATGACGACCGGCCGTCAATATTGCACATTCTATCTCCACGGACTGTTCTGCGGCATCGAAGTGCAGAAGGTCCAGGAAGTCATTCGCTACCAGGCCATGACGCGCGTGCCGCTGGCGTCGCGCGTCGTCAGCGGTTTGATCAATCTCCGCGGACAGATCGTCACCGCGATTGACTTGCGCCGGCGGCTGGGCCTGGCGGACCGGCCGACGGACCGCCTACCGATGAACGTCGTCATTCGCACGGACGAGGGCGTCGTCAGTCTGCTCGTCGATGAAATTGGCGACGTGCAGAATGTTCAGGACAGCGCTTTCGAGCGGCCGCCCAACACGCTTGACGCGGCTATGACTACGCTCATTCGCGGCGCCTACAAACTGGACGGGCGCCTGTTATTGGCGCTCGACGCCGAACAGGCGGCGAACCTGCAATATGCGTGACGACTGCCGTATTTAAACCCATCGTTCAGCGACAAATCGGAGAACTAAACGCATGAATCGCTTATTGTCAACCTTTCGCAGAAGTCTGAAAGCAAAGTTGGTGGCCAGCTTCTTGTTGCTGGGCCTCGTGCCCCTGGGGATTGTCGGATTTCTCGCCTACGTGCGCGGGCGCGACGCGCTGATCAATCGCACCGCGGGTTTGCTCCAGGAAAAATCTCGCACGGTCCTCGACAAGGTCGACCGGAATCTGTTCGAGCGGTACGGCGACGCGCAGGCGTTTGCGTTTAATCCGATGGCGCGCGGCACGGAAGAGCAGATCGCCGCCGCCGCGAACTTCTACACTCAGGCTTACGGCTTTTACGATCTGATGGTCATCGCCAACCGGGAAGGCAAGGTCGTCGCGATTAATTCGGTGGCCCACGACGGCAAACCGATCGATACGCAGCGCTTTGTTGGCGCCAGCGTCAGCGGCGAGCACTGGTTCGACGAGGCCATCAGCGGAAGAGTGCGACGTGGGGAAACATACACGGGCGACGCCGCCGAGGACCCGTGGGTCGCCGAGGTCTATGGCCATCGCGGCGTCGCGCTTAATTTCTCCGCGCCGATCCTTGACGAGCAAGGACAGGTGGTCGGCGTTTGGTCCAACCGCGCCTCATGGGATCGCGTGGTCGCGCCAATCTTGAAGGCCGAGCGCGAGTCGTTGGCCCAATTAGGCCAGACCACTGAAACCCAAATCATTAGCCGGACGGGACTGATTTTGGACGACTATGACCACAAGGCCGTGCTGACGATTAATCTTGCCGAGCGCGGTCTGAAAGCGGCGCGTTTGGCCGCCGCGGGCAAGTCTGGATTTACGACCGAGGTGCACTTGCGACGGCGCGTGGCGCAGATCAACGGTTACTCCGCCAGCGCGGGTTTCGGACCCTACCGGGGACATGGCTGGGCCGCCTTGGTCAGACAAGACCTCACCGACGCCTACGCTGAGGTGAACTCCTTGCGGAACTTCGTGTTGCTGATCGCAGTCGCGGCGGCGGTCGTGATTGCCGCAGCCGCTTTTCGGCTGGCCAATGGGATCGTGACGCCGCTCAGACAAACGACTTTGGCTCTGGCGGGCGTTGCCGACGGCGACCTGACTCGCTCGGTGGAGGTCTACTCGCAGGACGAAGTGGGACAGATGGCGACGGCCCTCAACCGCGCCGTGGCCGGCATCCGCACCGCCGTGCAGCTCACGCAAGTCGATTGGCAACAGGTCGGTCGACAGCGACAAGAACTGGCGCAGCAGGCCGATGAACTTCGCGGCGTAATCGGTTCGGTGGCGAGCAACGCCACGACGTTGGGATCGTCGGCGGAAGAGTTGAGCGCTATTAGCTCTGAGATGAGCGCCAACGCGGAGGAAACGTCGGCCCAAGCCACAATGGTCTCTGCCGCGGCCGAACAGGTGAGCAACAACGTGCAGACCGTCGCCGCTGGCGTCGAGGAGATGGGGGCCAGCATTCGCGAGATCGCCGGCAACGCCCACGAAGCCGCCAAGATCGTCCTCCAGGCGGTCGAGGTTGCCGCCGCGACCAACGCCACGATCGCCAAGCTCGGCGAGTCGAGCAGCGAGATCGGCAAGGTCGTCAAGGTCATCACCTCGATTGCCGAGCAGACCAACCTGCTGGCCCTCAACGCCACGATCGATGCGGCCCGGGCCGGCGAAGCGGGCAAGGGCTTCGCCGTCGTGGC
>JANOIK010001265.1:0-3153 GCA_031407585.1 Planctomycetota bacterium
GGTTAGCCGGCGATTGTAGTACTGATGGATGCTATTCGTTGTGATGAATCCGAACTGTTGGGTGCCACGGGAGGTCACCGCCTCCGCCGCCTTATGCCACCAGTACATCACAAAGTCTACGGAATTTGGTATCGCCTCGTACGCCCGATATAACGCATCGACGTAGCCTGACCCCAAATCTGTACGCATCTTCTTGTTGCCGATGTACGGAGGATTGCCGACCATGAAGTCGGCATCCGGCCATTTCGCGGGTTGAGGATGCAAGTACACGTAAACCGGCAATCGCGCTAACTCATCGGGCACTTCTTTCTTCGTAACCGGATGGGACTTCGTTGTCTTCCCGTCCCAACGTGTGATCGGCTTACCGCCTTCATCTAAGACCACTTGGCGGCTGCTCCAACTCAACACCGCATCCCGACACTCAATATTCTTAAAGTCCTTAATAATCGGCTCCGGCGGCGCCACCTTCCCGCGCGTCCGGTAGTGCCACTGCAAATACCCAATCCACAGCACCAGCTCCGCAATCGCCGCCGCCCGGGGGTTGATCTCGATTCCCAGCAATTGATGCGGGTCGACCGTGTGGCTCTCCTCGAACGTCATCTGTCGCGCGGCGATCGACTCGTACACGGCGAACACTTCGCCTTCGAGCCGCTTGAGGTGCTCCAGCGTCACGTACAGAAAATTCCCCGTCCCGCACGCGGGGTCGAGCACCTTCACTTCGCAGAGCCGGTCGTGGTATCGCTCGAGCTCCGCCACCGCCGCGGCCGTGTCGCCTTGCTTCGCGAGCGTCACCGCCGCCGTGCGCGCCGCGTCCCACTCCTCGCGCAGCGGCTCGACCACCGTCGGAATCACCAGCCGCTCGACGTACGCCCGCGGCGTGTAGTGCGCCCCCAGCTTGTGCCGCTCCACCGGGTCGAGCGCGCGCTCCAGCAGCGTGCCGAAGATTGCCGGCTCGACGTCGTTCCACGACTGCCTCGCCGCCTCAATCAGCAGATCGAGCTGATCGCGGGTGAGCGCAATCGCCTGGCTCTCCGCGAACAGCCCGCCGTTGAACCGCTTCACGGCCGCCTTGAGCCCCACGCTCCAGCCGCCCATGTTCATCGCGCGCCATAGCTCTTCCATCGTGGGCTTGAAGCCGGCCGGGTCCGTGATCGCTTCCAGCAGTTCCTTGAAGCTGTCCTTCGTCAGCAGCCCCACGTCCTCGGCAAACATCGTGAACAGGCACCGCATGAGAAACTGCGCCACGTCCTCTGGATCGTGCTTGTCCTTCTCCAGCGACTTGGCAAGCTCCGCCAGCTTGGCCGCGATCTCTCGCGTGACCTTGGCCGCCCGCTTCGAGGGGTCGAGCGCCTGCGGCTCGGTCCAAACCAGCGCCAGCTTGGACCGCTCGTCCGCATCGGCGAGCTGTTCCAGCTTGATGCGGTACGACAGCGGATCGGGAAACGGCGTGTAGACCCCGCCCGTCTGCGTGAACTCGGCGTACAGCTCGATCGAGTGCCCGACGTCGATCACCAGCAGGAACGGCGGCCGACCTTCGCTCGCCGGCAGGTTTCGCGCGTACTGCTCGGCCTGCCCACGGGCGCGCAGCATCGTGTCGTCGTAGGCCTTCGTGCCCCGCTCGCCGTGGCCGCCCTTGCGCTTCTTACGCGCTTCGAGCGCTCGTTCCGACAGCGGCGTTTCGGCGTCCTGCTTCTCAACGCCTTGCTTGGTCTCGCAGATGAAGCAGCCGCGGCGGTACAAGTCGATCCGCCGCGTGCTGTGCGACCCGTCGCCGTTGTCGAACACGACGTTCTTCTCGAACACGTACGCGTTCTCGCCGTCGTCGGGCCCCGTCGGCTCGGGATGCTCGACGCCCAGCACGTCGCACAGCTCCGTCAGAAAGAGCTGATAGTTGGCCCGCTCAGCCCCGCCGGACTTCGCCCACTTACGAAGGAACGCGGCAATCTGCTGATCATCCATACGCGCCGATCATTGGCTTGGGAGAAGAATCGGTCACAGGTGCCAATATACGTCCCGTTCCTGTCAACTCACCAGCCCGCGGCCGCCCTTCTCGTTAACCTCGCCCCGTCCCCCTTCGTGTCCTTCGTGCCCGTCGTGGTTAAAATCCGTCTCTTCCTTTCGCGACGATTCGCGTTATTCGCGGCAAAAAAAATCCGGCGGCCCCACTTGAAATGGGCCACCCACTCTGCTAATATACATCCGTACTAAATCCGGCGATTGTGGTGCATACGGCACGCTCCATAACGCCCTCTCGAGTGGACACAATGCACCCCAAAGCGGACAGTATGAGGCCCAAAGCGGACAGTAAGAGACGCCTAGCGGACACAAAAACGCCCCTCGGGTAGGGGGCGTCAGAACAACATCCCTAGTTTTCCCGTACTGAAAGCCGTTCCTTCCCAGCGACGACCCGATTCTGTCCAAATCCGTAAAAAACTTTGTCCACCCAACGGACACAAAAACCTGTAGGACCCGCCAAATCCCGCCCCTAGCACAATCGCCTTCCCCCACCCCCCCAAGTGGTATAATGTGATTTAGCCCCATGTAAGTGGCTCGTCGCGTGCGACGCGCTGCCCCAGAAAAACCCCCCAAACCCTAAAAAGTACTCCCACCTAAGGACACCCACATGAGCGTCGTTCTTACCGAACGGGCCGCCAGCGAAGTCAAACGCATCATGGAGACCCAGCAGTACCAGGACCACGTCCTCCGCGTCGGCGTCGCCGGCGGCGGCTGCAGCGGGTTCAGCTACTCGCTCGGCTTTGCCAAGGATTTTGACGACAAGGTCGATGCGAAGTACGAGTACCACGGCATTCCCGTGGTCGTCGACAAGAAGAGCGACCTGTACCTGGACGGCACGACGGTCGACTTTTACGAAGGCATCGACCGCCGCGGCTTCACGTTCGACAACCCCAACGCCGTAAAAAGTTGCGGCTGCGGCAGTTCGTTCCAGGCATAGCGCTGCGTCATAAAGCCGCGACCGGTGGTCGCCGTCCCCGCCTTCCGTCTCACCAACACACGGTATCGTTGCACCACAACGGGCCGCCGGACTTCGCCAAAACGCGAAGCTCCCGCGGCCCTTTTTTTATGCATCCACGTCCGATCCACCCTCCGCCTTCCTCCTTCCGCCTTCCCCCTTTCCTGCAACCCCTTACAACC
>JANOIK010001281.1:0-1751 GCA_031407585.1 Planctomycetota bacterium
CCCGCGAAGTTGCCGTCAGCCGAGCTGAGCAGCACGCCGCCGGATGCGGAATTGAGATCGCCGTACAACAGCAGCGCGTCCTGCCCCGCGGTCACTTCTTCGAAGGCGAGCGTCGATTCGCCGGCGTCGATCAGCATGCGATTGGCATCGCCCGTGGCGTCCACAGCGAACGATAGTCGGTAGCCCGCGCCATCGAATACGGTGCTCGCGGTAACGCCGGCGTCGAGGTCGTTGATTCGCGCCGCCAGGGCCGCGAGGCCCGTTTGCGTCCCGGACCCCGACGAGAATGTCCCGGAGCCATTGATGATCTGGTTGTCGCCCGACGCCGTGCCCTCGCCGACGATCTTGAGATCGGCGGCGGTCGTCGAGTTGACGTCCCGCACGGTGAGTTTGCCGGAGCCGCCGGTCGTGTCGGTGAGCTTGATGCCGGTGCCCGCGTCGTTGATGCTCGCCGTGACGTCGAGGTTCGCGGCAGCACTCTTGGCGTTGATCGCGTCGACCAATTGCCCCACGGTGGTAATGCCGGCGTCGACCCCCTTGAGATCGATCGCGATGCTGGTGCTCGTGGGGCGGGCATTGGTGATCACGAACGCCCCGGCGGCCACTCCGGCGCCGCCGTTGAGCGACGACAGCGCGACGGACGACGCCGAGAACTCGAGGTCCGACAGATCGACTTCGTAAGACGTCGAGCCGTCGATGACTTTCGTGGGCGTTCCGCCGACGTCGATGGTCTTGCTCGCTCGGGTCAGGTTGAGCGACTTGGCGATGTTGCCGCTGAGGTCCGCGACCTTAATCCCGCCGGTTCCGACGGCGGTGTTCGTGATCAGAATCCCGTCGCCCGTGTCGTTGATCCGGGCCTCGACCCCGTTGGTCAGCGCGTTGATCCGCTGGACGACGTCGCCCACGGTCGTGGCTTCGTCACCACTTGGGTTAAGATCCACGCTCTTCGCCACGCCGGCCGCGTCGGTAATTCGGATATCGCCCAGCGTCACGCCCTTGCCGCCATTGAGCGACGACAGCAGCGTCGCCGTGCTAAGGGTCTGCCGATGGAGCGCTCCGGAGTTCGACGCGCCCACGCCGTCGTTGACCGTTAGGCCCAGAGCGTCGGCCGTGTTCGTGCCGTCGCCGTTGGCGATGATCAGGTTGCCGCCGCCGCCCGAGGCATCGGTGACGACAATGCCGTTGCGGGCCGTGTTGAACGACGCGGTCACTTCGGCGGTCGAATCGTTGATTAGCGCGATGACGTCGCCCAGCGTTTCGGCGGACGCCAGGTCGACCGTATCTGGGTTGCCGTCGCGGTCGGTGACGTCGAGCTCGCCAAGCGCGGCGAAGCCTTCGCCGCCGGTCAAGCTGGCCAGCAGCGAGTCACGCAGCCCCGAGACCAGTCGGCCGCCGATAATGTCGTCGGCGGCAGCTACGCCGGCGATGCCCAAGTCATCAGCAGCGCTACTGGCTACGCCATTCTCTACGGAGTACGGATCGCTGCCGCCGCTCAGGTCGGTCAACTGCAACCGGTTGCCATCTGCCGCGATCGTGGCCGACAGCTTCGAGGGGCTGGCTGCATTGATCGCGGTCACGACGTCGCCGAGCGTCTTCGCGTCCCCCAAATCGATTTGCAGGTTTGTCGCGTCGGAAAGCGTGATTTCGAGATCGACGACGCCGCTGGAGGCGACCCGCACGCCGTTGCCGTCGTTGAGCGTCGCGAGCTTAGTCCCGTTGTACAGCCGAAACACGTCGTTGCCGGTGGCCGT
>JANOIK010001287.1:0-2348 GCA_031407585.1 Planctomycetota bacterium
AGCGTTGTGTGCATGAACCCGCCGTAGTCCTTCGCCATCGACGCGGCAATCTGCAGGTCGGTGAACTGCGGCGCGAGGAACGGATAGTCGACCAGCTCCGGCGGCGACTCGAACGTGTTCTCGTCGTACGCTAGCTGCCACTGCTCCATTCGCAGCGTATGGCAGCCGGCGCAGTTGAATTGCTCGAGCACCGCGCGGCCTTCGACGAGCGCCTTCTCGCGCGGATCGGGCCGGTAGATGTACTTCGCCGCCGGCGGTTCCTTCACCAGGCCCAACACGAACGTCGCCACCGCTTCGCGCTGCGCGTCATTGAAGGGGAACTTCGGCATGCGCAGCCGTTCGTTGAAGTTCTTGTTGTGCGTCGTCTTGTAATCGTAGCTCCGCGGGTACCGCAGCTTCTGCCACAGGAACCCGTCGCGGCCGTGGCTGTTCAGCGATTGGACGAAGTAGCTCGCGTCGTTGCCGAACTCGGCCGGGTCAAGATGCTCGGCGTGAATGGCGCCCTCGTGGGCGCCGCCTTGCGTGCCCTCCGACGCCACCGGATCACCCTCGGCCTCGTTCGACTGGGCCTCGCGCGCCGCCGCCAATTCGTCAGCGGTTGGCCCCTCGGGGTTGATCCCGTGCGTCTCGAGGAACTTGTGAATGTTCTCGAACGCCAGCTTCGACGTTTCCTTGCGACCCCAATCGACGAGCGCCGTGCCGATCGGCTTGGCGTCTTCGAAGCCCGGAATGTCGTGGCAGCCGAAGCAGCCGTACTTGCCAATCGTGCGCCGGGCCACGTACTCGAGCTGCCGCTCGACCTTGGTGTCCTCATCCTGGTTGTACGCGCCGCGATCCGAGTCGGCGCCCCAGTTCACCAGCAGTTTTTCATCGGCCTTCAGCTTCGCGGCATGCTCTTCGGGAATGCCGTTTTTCAGGTAATTTTCCGCCCGAGCCGTGGGAATCGTGTCGCTCTTGAGCCAGAGCACCGCGAGGTCGACCAGCGCGGTCTTCTCCTCGGCGGAAAGCTCGTTGCGAGCCGGCACTTCCTCCGCGGGCTTCCAATCCGACTCGACGCTCAGCAGGAACGCCGCGACGTCGGCCGCTGGATCCGTCACTTCGCCCGTGGGCTGACCCTGCGCGTTCTTAACCTCGATCGGGTCAAGGAACGTGTTGGGCATCACAGTGCGCGCGTGGTACAGGTTCGGCTGCTTCAGCCACGAGTACAACCAATCGCGGCCCTTCTCGTTGTCGAGCTTCGCGCTGATCCGCGTCAGGTCGGGACCCTGATCCGCGTCAATTCCCGGGAACTCTGCATGCGAGTGGCACGCCAGGCAACCGCGCGACTGGAACAGCCATTTGCCGCGCTCGGCGGACGCCTGCTCGACCCCCTCTTCGCGCTCGAGGTACTGGAAATCGGCGCTCTTGCCGAGCAGGTACTCCGACAACGCGCGAATCTCGATTGGCTCGAACCGCAGCGTGTCGTGCAGCTCCGCCGGGTCTTCGTCCAGATGTTCGTACTGCCCGAAAAACTGCGGCATCTTCGTCGACGGCCGGAAGTCCGTCGGCTTGCGAATCCACGCATACACCCAGTCGTAGTCGACCTTCGAGTTGAGATACCGCAGGCTGGGGCCCACCTTGCGCATCACGCCCGCCATCTCGACGGACTTCAGGGCGGGGGCGAGCCGTTGAATCTCGACCGGCAGCCGCGCCTCGGCGTCAGCTTCGGGATCGTTGGCGTACGCCTCGTCGCGCTTCAGCGTCGCGTACAGCGATTCCCGCGCCTCAGCGTCGCTAGGTTGATCGATGATCCGCTGCGCGTCGGCGATTAGCGTGCTCGCGAACTCGCGCGCCTCAGGCTTGGCATTCTCGTCGTCCCGAATGGAAACGGCGTACGAGCGAATCTGCGCCGCCGCCTCGTGGTACTGCGGCTCCAGCCGCACGTCCGGGCCGACCGTCACGGTCGGGCTGTCGTAGCCATTGACCTCGTGGCACCCGAAGCAGCCGTAGTTCTCGACGATCGTCCAGCCCTCGACGAGCTTCGGCGCCGGCGGCTCGGGGAACCGCTCGCTCGGCTCGAGCGCGCCCTTCTGATGGTGGCACTTCAAGCAGTTGCTCTCGACGAAGCGGGCCGGCTTCATCGGGAAAATCCAGTGGTGATTATCGAACCACCCGTGGTCGCGGGCCCATTTGTCCTGCTCCTGCGCGTTGTTCGGCGTATGCGACGTCCACGGGAACGACGTGCCGCTTCCCTGCCCGTCGTGGCAAATCGTGCAGCCCACGTCCTTCTGTGGATGCGGGCTGAGGTCGGACAGAAACAGGTCCAGCCGCGGGTGAGCCGTGAACGGGTGGTCGAGCCCGCGATGCAC
>JANOIK010000165.1:0-3886 GCA_031407585.1 Planctomycetota bacterium
GCGCAAGATTCTCCCCAAGGGCCCGCTCATGTGCGGCGAGTTCTACCCGGGCTGGTTCGACACCTGGGGCGCCCCGCACCACACCGGCAATACTGACCGTTACCTCGCCGACCTCGAGTACATGCTCAAGAACAAGGCGAGCTTCAGCATCTACATGGCCCACGGCGGCACGAGCTTCGGCTTCGGCACGGGCGCCGACCGCCCGTTCAAGCCCGATACATCGAGCTACGACTACGACGCTCCCATCAGCGAAGCGGGTTGGCCCACCGACAAATTCTGGAAAACGCGCGAGCTGTTCGCGAAGTATCTCAACGAGGGTGAGACAATCCCTGAACCGCCGGCGAAGAATCCGGTGATCGCAATCAGGGAAACGATTGTCAGGGATTGCGCACTGATTGTTGACAACCTACCGACGCCGCGCGACGACCTACAGCCTCGCACATTTGAAGCCTACGACCAGGCCTACGGCTACATCATCTACCGAACAAGAATCCCCGCGGGCTCCGCTGCTTTTCTCACCGTCGACGCTCTGCACGACATTGGCACGGTTTACGTCGATGGCAGGCTGACTGGGTTCTTGGACCGCCGCTCACGCAAGTTTCGCGTCGAGCTACCCGCGCGCGAACAGGAGACGACGCTTGATATCTGCGTCGATGCAATGGGCCGCGTGAACTTTGGTCGCGAAGTGCATGATCGCAAGGGCATCCTCGGCGCAGTGCGCATGGGCGACGTCGAACTCAAAGACTGGCAAATTTACAACCTGCCGCTCGATGACAAGATGCTCACCAAACTGAACTATTCTAATCCGAGAGAGTACCTCAACAGGACGCCTCATCCATACGGTCCGGCCTTCTTTCGCGCCAATGTCGAGCTCGCTACGCCCGGCGACACGTTCCTCGATATGCGTTCTTGGGGTAAGGGCTACGCGTGGGTTAACGGCCACAACCTTGGCCGCTTCTGGAACATCGGTCCGCAGCAAACGATGTACATCCCAGGCTCGTGGCTTAAACAGGGCACGAATGAGTTCATAATTCTTGAGTTCACGGGCATCCATTCATTAGATGCTCGTCTCCAATCACTCGAACAACCCATCCTCAACGAACTCCACCCCGAACTCGACTTCGCCACTCCTGAAACCAACTCCGCAGCAGTCGACCTCACCAAACTCCCGCTCGTCTTCGAAGGCACGTTCAACCCCGGTACGACCACGCAAACGGTCATGCTCGAACAACCCGCCAAGGGGCGCACGTTCGCGCTCGAATCGCGCAGCGCCCACGACGGCCAGGCGTTCGCCGCGATCGCCGAGCTGACGCTGCTCGATCCCGACGGCGAGCCGCTCGACGCGACCAGCTTCCGCATCGCCGCGGTCGACAGCGAAGAGAAGGAGCGCGAAGATGGCAGCGCGGGCAACGCGATCGACGGCCAAACCGCCAACTTCTGGCACACCCAGTGGGGCGCCGCCCAGCCGCCGCACCCGCACCAACTCGTGCTCGACCTCGGCGCCGAACAAACCGTCGGCGGCTTCCGCTACGTCCCCCGCCAAGGCTCCGAAAACGCCGGCGGCCGAATCAAAGACTACCGAATCCACATCGGCAACGCCGCATCTGCCGCTGCACCGTAGGTTCAAGTCTGTCCCACAACGGTACAACCTTTGGTCGCACCCACTCCGGCATCTTTATGCCTACGGCGAAAAACCCGAGCTCGACCTCGCGCCCCTGGACATCGGGCGCTCGCCTCCTAGTGCGAGATCGTAGCCAATCGCCAGGATGTCGAAGATCCGGTCGTATGTCGCGAATAAATAGTGCCGATGCTCTTCGGTAACGGTACTCAGGGAGCCAGAGAGGGTCGTTTTCCAAGTCGACTCTACTACCTCATCGAATGAGGTTTGATGCCAGGCCCCTTTTGCTGAAGCGTCCCATGCCTCCAGTTCAGTCACTCGAAGAGCGATGACTCTGGAAAATCGGACGTAGTACCTCTGCCATTTGTCCTGCTTCGAAAGTGTTGCCAGATTGCAATCGATCTCACCAGTAAGTTCAACCGAATTGCAGTTGTCGCTTATGATCACAGTGTCTAAGTGGATCGCATCTCGACCTCGTAACTCGCCAATCGAAGTCACTTGCGGCAAGTAGTGCATATATCCCTCTCCAACAGCTTGAGGCCCCGCCTTCGCAGCGAGGTCGGTACGGTCAGCGTCGTCATCTCAACGCATACTAGCCTCTGCGCCTTCCATCGACCAGAATCGAGCGAAAGGGAACGCTAGCCATGTCGACGCCATCACACTCCAGCATGAACTCGGGCGATCACCGCCCCGAGTTCATGGTCACGCTGGGCCTGGCGCCCCCCTACGCTATCGAGGATGTGAACCAAGCCTACCGCGAGCAGGCCAAGCGAGCCCATCCCGATCGCGGCGGCACGGCCGCCGGGTTTCACCGCATTCACCAGGCCTTCGAGCAAGCCCAGGCGTACCTGGAATTTCGCACCGACCGCCGCGCCTGGATCGCCGGCAAGATGGCCCGGTACGTGGCGCTCGAGCAGGCGATCGCGCGCGTCGCAAGGTTCGGCGTCGCCGTGACCACCGCCACGCCCTTATGGCTCAAGCAATCGTTCGGCGATTTCGCGCAGCTCACCGAGACGCCCACGGTGGCCCGCGCGATCGACGCGCCCAACGGCGACGCCATCATTACCGCGCTCGTCGCCGACCATGTCGCCCTCCGTGACCTGGAGGCAATCGAGCTTGTGGGGAGTCGCGTGACGGACGACGCGGTGCTCATGCTCAGCGCGTTCCAACAACTCCGCCGGCTCAACCTGGCCAACACCCCGGTCACCCGCCGTGTCCTGGCGCTTATCGACGATGTGCCGACGCTCGAGACGTTGGCCCTGGAAGGCACAGGCGTCGGCTGGTGGGCCCGCCGCAGCGCTGCGCGCCGCCTTCGCCGCCGAGCCGTCGCTGATGGCATCCCCGCCGCCGTGTTCAAAAACCCCGACCAGGCGTCCGACATGTTTTGAAATTTCCGCAACCCGTGCCTGAAGTTTCCTCGCAATTTCCGCCATTTCTCGTCCGCCGCGAAACCACTTGGCCCTTACCCGCGTAAAATACGTACCAGCCCATCCCCACGTATGCACGCCCCCATGAACGCCCGCCCCAACAAAAAACAGGCCTTCGCCGCCGCGGCCGTCGTCGCGGCGCTCGTGGCCGCAGGAGTATTCATGGCCCTTCCCAAACACGCCGTTGGCCAGACCGGCGACAAGCCGCAGACGAACCCCGCGTCCGCCGACGCCCCCGTTCCTGAGGGTCTCGAACAGGTCACCTTCGGCAGCGGCTGCTTCTGGTGCACCGAAGCATTCTTCAGCGAGCTGAAAGGCGTGACCAGCGCCGTCTCCGGTTACAGCGGCGGCGCCGTCGCCAACCCCACCTACGAGCAAGTCTGCACCGGCTCGACCGGCCACGCCGAAGTCGTGCAGGTGACGTACGACCCCAAGGTGCTCGCGTTCTCCGACCTGCTCGCCGTCTTCTGGCAGACGCACGACCCCACGACGCTCAACAGCCAGGGCGCCGACCACGGCACGCAGTACCGCTCCGCGATCTTCTACCACAACGACGAGCAGCGCAAGGCAGCCGAGTTCTACAAGAAGAAGCTCGACGACAGCGGCGCCTTCCGTGCACCGCTTTTCACCGAGATCACGAAGTTCGAAAAGTTCTACCCTGCCGAGGAGTCTCACCAGGAGTACTACGCCGCCAACCCCGAGGCCGGCTACTGCCGGATGGTGATCGCCCCCAAAATGGCAAAGTTCCAAAAAGCCTTCGCCGACAAGCTAAGAACGGAATAATCCAGAATGGGCCGCGGATGAACGCGGATCGAGCGGATTTTCGCTGATCTGATCCGCG
>JANOIK010001295.1:0-2466 GCA_031407585.1 Planctomycetota bacterium
CGGCATGACCGTCGTGCATTCGTACTCGGCGATCCCCGCTCAGCTCGACGACGTGTCGTACGGCGTCGGGACCAACCCCGGCACGACGGCGACCGAGACGTTCGTCGGCGCGACTTCGGCGCTCCGCGTTCATGTGCCGTCGGCGGAGAACGCCTTGGTGGATGATGTGTGGCGCGAGATTGGCTTTGTCGACACTGGCGTCGGCTGGACGGCCGGAGTCAAAAGCGTTGGGTATGGGACTTTCTCGGGAGTGACAATCGGAACGCCGATCACGATGTCGGCGTCGCAAACATCTGCGTACGTGCGCTATACGTTCAACCTCGCGAACAAAGACCAGCTCGCGTCGCTGGCGTTGACGATGAGGTTTGACGACGGCTTTATCGCTTACATCAACGGCCGCGCGGTGCAGGAGGTCAACTTTGGCGATGACTTCCCCTTCCCGCAGCCAGCCTGGAATTCGCGCGCGGGCAACCAAACCGGCAGTGGGTCCATGCAATCGGCGAATCGCGGCGCCGAGGCGACGACGCCGATCACGTTCGACTTGACGCCTTACCTGCCGTCGCTTGTGAACGGCGACAACGTTCTCGCGTTCCATCTGGTCAACGGTACGAGCGGCTCGACCGACCTGCTGCTGGAACCCGAGCTGACTGCGACGCGCACCAGCGGGGCGCAGACTGGCTTCATGGCGGGACCGACCCCAAGCGGCGACAACGGGGTCAGCACGCTGGGGTTCGTGGGCGACACGCACTTTTCGGTCGACCGCGGCTTCTTCAGCGCGGCATTCCCCGTGACGATCACGACGGACAGGCCCACGGCCTCGATCCGTTACACGACCGACGGCACGCTGCCCACGCCGACGTCCGGGACGCTCTACACGGGCCCCATCAACATTACGACGACGACCACCCTGCGCTCGATCGCGTTCGAGACGGGTTATACGTCGTCGAACGTCGACACGCAGACGTACATCTTCCTGGCCGACGTGCTGGGACAGAGCGCGGCGGACGCGCTGCCAGGCGGCGGGAGTTGGGGGAATTCAGGTCCCGACTGGGCGATGGATCCCGAGATTTTGGACGACTACGTCGACGGGGGCGTGACGGTGATGAACGCCCTGAAGGCGATTCCGACCGTGTCCCTGGTGATGAATTCGTTCGACCTCTTCAGCGCCACGCCGACGCCCGGAACCGCGGCGAACGTGGCGCCGCAGGGCATTTACCTCACCGGCAAAGGCGAGGAACGCTACGCCTCGTTCGAGTATTTCAACGCATTGAACGCCGCCGACCAAACGCACGCGGACATCGCCGTCGAGATTCAGGGGCATAGCAGCACGCTGCGATCGATCGGCGGCATGTGGCGAAACGACAAGCTGTCATTCCAGGTGAAGTTCAAGTACCCGTTCGGCGACACGGAGCTGAACTACCCGTTGTTCGCCGGAACGCCCGATGGCGAAAACGCTACCAGCGAATTCGACACGTTCATTCTCGATGCGGTCTCAAACTACGGTTGGACCGGGAACAACCCAAATCAGACGAACAACGCCCGGTATATCACAGACCAGGTCGTGGCCGACCTGCAGAACATGGCGAGCGGCGGCGGCGACGCGCCCCACGGCAAGTACGTCCACCTCTACCTCAACGGGCTGTACTGGGGCATGTACAACATGCACGAGCGTCCCGACGACTCGTTCGCCGCCGAATATTACGGCGGCAACAAGGACGACTATTACGTGGTCAAGGCTGCAACAGAGGATCCCAAGGATTTTACATATGTCGAAGGCGGCGTTGCGGCCGAGGTGAGTTGGCAGCAACTGATGACGACGACGAACTACGCCACGGCGCAAACGATGCTCGACGTCGACCAATTGATCGACTACATGGTCGTGCACTTTTACACGGGCAATGTGGTCGATTGGCCGCACAACAACTGGTACGCGACGCGAGACAAGGCGCCTGGCGGAAAGTGGCGGTTCCACGAATGGGACCAGGAACACGCCTTCCCCACCAACGGGCATACCGCGCCAGAGGGCGGCAGCCCCACGGAGTTGGTCAACGCGACGATCTACAGCGGGAACGCGGGGGAAGATGGCGCTTCGCCGCTCCGGGTACACATGAATCTCATCGGGAACGAGGAATACCGGCTGCGGTTCTCCGATCGCGTGCAGGCGCTCATGGCCAACGACGGGCCGCTGACGCCGCAGAAGGCGCACGACGCCTATCTGGCGCGGGCCATGGAGATCGATCAGGCGATCATCGCCGAATCGGCGCGGTGGGGAGACAACCGAGTTGTCACTCCATATACTCGCGCCAACTTTCTGACGACCAGAAACGGCGTGCTAAATAACTTCTTCTTTTCGGAGGGGGCCCCGCCGGCATTTCAGGGTCGGACGGCGACCGTGATCGGACAGTTCAACGCCGTTGGCAACAATTGGCTGACGACTTTGGCAGCTCCGCTTTTCAACCAGTACGG
>JANOIK010001316.1:0-2788 GCA_031407585.1 Planctomycetota bacterium
GGACATCGCGCGCAAGCGCAAGGGCGCGCGCGATCGCGACGACGCACTGTCGAAAGCACGCTTCGAATTCGACTGGAACCGCCAGTTCGAACTATCGCTCGACCCCGAAACGGCCCGCCGCTACCACGACCAGACGTTGCCGGCCGAGACGTTCAAGAGCGCCCACTTCTGCAGCATGTGCGGGCCGAAGTATTGCTCGATGAAGATTACCGAAGAGATCCGCGAGCTGGCGAAGGACGGCAAGCCGTTGACGCTGGAAATCGTCGAGCCGGCGAAGGCGTAAGCAGGGGTCGCACTCCTACGCGGCCGTGCCATCATGCTTCGGATGATACAGCAGGGCGATCGGCAGCGTTAGCGCCGCGATGAAGAGGAACATGGTGCAGCGTGGCCAGTCGCGCGCTTCAATCAGCCGGGCCAGTAGCCAATAGAGCCCTGCCGAGATCAGCACGCCGATCCAGTTGGCCTGGTTCATGACGGCGATCATGCGGCCCTTCTTATCCTTGGGCGGTCGCGACTGCATGAAGACTTGCAGCGGCACCGCGAACAGCCCGGTGAAGGCGCCGAGCACGAGCATGATGGGCAAGCTGGCCCAGAATCCGAGCCACTGCCGGGTCTCGCCGAAGCCTGGCTTGTGGGTGAGCTCGCCCGCTTCGTTCATGAGCGCGTTGACGTCTCCGCCGCCGGGGATGCCGACGAGCACCATGCAGACAAGCATGCCCACGATGCCGATGCGAAGCAGGCGAAAGTCGACTTTGCCCTTCGACACGATCCCGCCGATGACGCATCCCGTGGCAATGCCGACGCCGATGCAGGCGGTGAGAATGCTCGTCCAAAGATCGCCGACGCCGAGCTCGATTTTTCCGAGCGCGTTGACGGCCGATGGCACCAAGCCGGCCAATAGCCAGAAAAGACTCGAGACGACCAGTGCCATCATCAGCGGCCGATCGCCCTTGAGCATCTGAACCATGTCCGGCGGAACGGTGAGCGCGGACCACTGGAACTTCAGGCCCGCGTTCGCCGCAGGAAGGCGCCGCACGAGCGTGGCGGTCGCGAAACCGACGACCGCGATGGCGACGCATGCGACCGACCCAATCCACAGCCGGCCGTCGTCCATCAGCACTCCGGCCAGGCCGGTGCCGAAGATGATCGCCATGAACGTCGACATGAGAATAAAGCCGTTCGCCCGCGGCAGGTCCTCATCGCGCAGCAGCTCCGGCAGAATTCCGTACTTGCCCGGGCCGAAGAACGCGCTGTGCGTTCCCATGAGAAACAGGACGAAGTAGAGAAAGACCAGTGAGCCATTAGTCGTATAGAGATAAAACCCGACGCCGCCCAGCGCCATGATGGCGACCTCGGCGAGCTTGCAGAGCAGGATGATGCCGCGCTTGCCGAACTTGTCCGACAGATAGCCGGCGTAACCGGTGAAGGCAAGAAACGGCGCGGCGAAGATAAGCATCGGCAGCCATTGCTCATCAGTCGCTTCCGCGGCGGCCGCGCCGCCGGCGGCGATCGACAGCAACAGGACGAGCTGCTTGAAGAGATTGTCGTTGAAGCCGCCGAGGAACTGCGTGGCGGTCATGCCCCAAAAGGCACGGTCGGAATACAACGACTTGGCGGGACGATCGTCGAGGGCCGACGGCAAGTTCTCGACGATGGCTTCGGCAGCGGTTTCTGGCGTGCTCATGCGGGGGATTATGGGCGCGGGCGCAACGCAGTCACAAGAGCGAACCCGGGCCGCCGCCAATCCCAAAAGGCAGCGGACTTTTTTGCCGCGAATCTCGCGAATCGACGCGAATTGGGAGCGTAACGACTTTGCTTGCCGACGGAAGAATCGCGCTGATTCGCGAAATTCGCGGCCATAGGATTTTGAGTTTCAGCCAGTGGTGCTGCGAGCCTTGATGTTGGCAGCAACCTCCGGCAGCGGGTACTCGATGATGGGCAGGCCGAGGCGGACGACTTGGTTGAGTCGCCGCCAGCCGCGGGTGATGAGGGCTTCCTGCTCGGCGACGAACGCGGCGTCGAGCTGCCGCTTGTCAAACGGTCCTTCGAACACGACCGGCGGCTTAAAATCCTCGGCGACGTTGTACTGCGCGAGCGTCGGATTGCAGCGGATGTGTCGTTCGGCAGTCGTGTGCAGCACCTCGGGGTCGAGCATCCCGATGATGTAGCGGAGGTAGAGGTCGCTGTCCGTCAGCTCAGCGACGTCTTGGCCGCACACGTCGCAGAGGTAGCCTTCGTCGCATTTGGCCATAGTCGTAGGTCAGGCTTTCTAGTCCGACGCAATGAGGGATCCACTCCGAGGCGCGTCAGGCTGGAAAGCCTGACCTACAGGCCCAGCACTTCCTGCATGCCGTAGAGCCCCGCGGGCTTGCCGACCAGCCATGCGGCGGCCATGAGGGCGCCTTGGGCGTAGCAGTCGCGGTTCGACGCGGCGACGCGCAGTTCGAGCGTCTCGCCGAGCATGCCGAAGATGATCGTATGCTCGCCGGGATTGTCGCCCGTCCGTACGGCGTGGTAGCCGATCTCGGACTGCGGGCGTTTCCCCGGCCGGCCCTCGCGCCCATGCACGTGCGACGACTGGCCCATGGCGCCGGCGACGATCTCGCCGAACTTGAGCGCCGTGCCGCTGGGCGAGTCCTCCTTGAAGCGGTGATGCCGCTCGATGATCTCGACGTCGACCCCCGTCGGCACGTCCTTGAGGGCCCGCCCGGCGATCTCGGTGAGCTTCATCGCGATGTTAACCGCGGTGCTCATGCTGGGAGCGAACACGATCGGCAGCGACTTCGCC
>JANOIK010001317.1:0-1584 GCA_031407585.1 Planctomycetota bacterium
CCCGCGTAGGTGTTGGCGCCGGTGAGGACGAGAGCGCCCGAACCGGTCTTCGTCAACCCGCCATCGGGGATCGCCGCCAAGGCGGAGTCGTGCAACAGGACGGCGTCGACGTTCGAGACGACGCCCGATCCCACTTCAATCTTGGCTCCGCCCGCGCGAACAATCGCGCCGCCGACGCCGCCGATCGGAGCGATCGCCGCGGGAATCAACACGCCCGTCGCACTCGAAGCGAGCACGCCGCCGTTGAGATTCAACGTCGTCGTCGAGGTTGCCGAGCCATTGGGCTTCGTCATTGTGTTAATGTTGAGACGGCCGCCATTGAGGTTAATTGTGTTCCCCGTGGCGGCAGACTGATTGGCGTTCAGATTACCTGTTGTCGCCGTCACGACGGCATTGCCTTCAACGCTGAAGGTGACGCCCACCACATTGGCGGAACCGCCGTTCGTGGGCGCCAGGACGAAGTTGGGCGCGGTAAACCGCGCGTTGTCCCGAAATGTGAATGCGACGTTGGTGCCAATCGTGCGGCCAATTTGGGCGTCGAGCCGCACCGCAGAAACCGAATTTCCTGCGAAGATAAAGCTGCCGCGTTCGAAGTAAATGTTGCCGGTGACCGACGTGTTCATCAGATCCAACGAGCCCGTGACGGTCAACGAAGTCGTGGTGGGATCGCTGCCCGCGCCCAGTCTTATCTCCGTGTTGCTGGTCATCGTGGCCGGCGTCGTCAGACTTCCAGAGATGGTCGCCAAGCTGCCGGGGGTCACGTCGAAGACGCCGGCCGTGGCATTGCTGACGGGATGCAAAAGAATCGTGCCTGCGATCGTCGCCGGCCCGACCAGCACTCCGTTGAAATTCGAGCGGCTTTCGAGGACTTTTCCTGCCGGCAACGAGCCGTTGCTGTTGAGCACGACCGAGCCGCCGCCTTCGACGCGAATGCTGCTGGTCACGGTTCCGACGAGGAGCCCGTCGTTGCTCGTCGTTCCGTTGAGCACCAATTGGCCGGCGCCCTGCTTGATGAGCTGCATGGCGCCGGCGCCCGTGTCGGTCAAATTACCGCTAAACGAGGTGTTGCCGGCCTGATTGACCGTCAGCGTAACCGGCGTGGCGCTGGAATTGTTGACGGCCCCGCCCGTACCGGAGAGCGAGCTAACCGTGGGCGACGTGCCGTTGACATCCAGCGTGCCGCCATTGGTGGCGATGCCGCCGGTTCCCAAATTGCTGCCGGCGCCGACGACGACGCTGCCCGCGTTGACCGTGACGCCGAACGCGCCCGTGTTAATGCCCGTCAAAGTCGTCGTGCCCGAGCCGCTGTTGGTGACGGTCGCGGTTGCCGCGCCGGTGATGGCGCCCAGGCTGACGGCGTTGCTGCGATTAACGTCGAGCGTGCCGCTGAGCGCGATGGCGCCGCTGCCGAGCGAGCCCGTGGTCCCGCCAGAGCCGATCTGAAGCGTGGCGCCCGCGGCGACCGTGGTGTCAACGTAAGTATTCGTCCCCGAGAGGATCGTGCGGCCGGCGCCGGCAAACGCCAAATTCTTGGCGCCGGAAATGTTGCCGGAGATCGTCAGGGTATCGGCGGCCTGCGCCACG
>JANOIK010000171.1:0-2356 GCA_031407585.1 Planctomycetota bacterium
CGAGGTTGTCGGGGTCCGAGAAGTCGATGAGATAGGCTGCGGGCGGCAAGCTGCTTGCCGAGAATTTCGGCGCCCCGACCAGGAGCCGATTGCCGTCGACCGACATCGAGAAGCCAAAAGAGTTGCGAGGCGCCGAATCGAACGCGGTGATCTTGCGCTCGACGACGTTGTTGGGGTCAGACACGTCGTACATGTAGACGGCGCCCGCGTCGCTGGCGTCGCCCCGAGCGCCCACAAAGACATAGTTCCCCGCGATCGCGACGCCGTCCCCGAACTCATTGCCCGCCGAATTGTCGGACGCTTGAAGCGAGTGCTTCAGCACGATGTTGTTGGGATCCGAAAAGTCGTACACGTACGCCATGCCGCCGGGAGCGCCGACGCGATATCTCCCAGCACCCACGACGGCCAACGAACCCGAGACGTCCACGCGCCGTTCGAACGAGTTTCCGCCGCCGCCGAACTCCGTGCCGGCCGGCAACGCTGGAGGATTGAGCGTCCCCACGAGTTGCACCGAGAACGGTGGAAGGGCGACGCATTCGTTGACGCCGCCGTGCGCGAGCGCCGCGCAGACTAAGACCGCCGCAATGCCTGTCTTCATGAGCTCTGCTCCCAGAACGAGTGATTAGCCCCGCCCCCGGCCAACCTGGCCCCGCCAACGCCTCTCAAGGACGAGTCAGTCGGATTCTACTTGAGCGGCTCATCCCCGTCGAATTCTCGGTGGAAACGCCAGGAATAGCCCGATTCGCGGACGCTGGAATGACGCAGTTCGTCGCCGTTCCGAAGCCCAGCGAACAAGGCGCCAAGCGTAGCGAGTCCCCGTGTGCAATGTCCTCGCCCGCGTGGACATGCTCCCAGCGCACCTCAACAATGACGACGCGATGCGCCGCCCAAACGCCTGCCCCCAACCAGCGCCGCCAAGAGCAGCAGCGCCGAAGTCGGCTCAGGGATCTCCGTTGCGATGAATTGCGGCGGCGGAACCACGATGTCAACATGGCGCTGCCAGATCAGAAAGTCGTCGCCGTCCACGTTGCCATCGCCGTCCGCGTCGCAGCGTAAGCTAGCGCCCGCCTCCGCAATCATGTCCTCCCGCCACAGCGCCAGGTCGGCGCCATCGACGACGCCGTTCAAGTCGAAGTCGCCCGGTCGCGGAAAGGCAAAGAACACGTTCGGCTGCAACCCCGCGACCAGGCTGTTCGCCTCGATCACGTCCGACAGCCGCAGCATGTTGAGATCGATGAGCGCAGCAATCTCGGGGTTGAGAACTCCGTTCGTATACAGCCCCGCGGCATTGCTCAAGTAAAACAGCCGATCACCGTCCCGCGTGCGCGTGAACTGGTTGACCAGAATGTTGTTGATCAACGAGCCAACGCTGGAGCCGTTGAGATGATTCTCGGCCAGCGCGCCGATCCACGGATCGATATTAATCGCGTTGTTGCTGTATACGGTTTGCAAGGCCTGCCGAAGCGCAGGGTCGGACGTGATGTTGGTAAATGTCTGCTGCTGCAGCTGGTAAAAAATTCGCAGCCGATTGTAATCCGGCAAACCATGGTCGCGGCCGCGCTGAATGTTGAGCGCCGCCAGATCGAGCCCGCCCGCCCCCAGAGGCCCGAACAAGAAATTCCGCACATCGTCGACCAGATGCACGTCAACTTCCTGCGAAGTCTGCCGCGACGCGCCGAGCAACAGGTCGTCGATTTTCGTCGGATCGTTCGCCAACACGCCCGGATTGAAAAACGCATGCCTCAGCGGCAACGCCTCCGTCGTCCCGTCCTCGGACTGCAGCTTGAGCGTCGACGACAACGTGCTGTGACCAAACCGATATGCCGCATGCGCGAACGAATTGGTCACCGACGCGTCCCGACTCGATTGGTATTGATACGCCTCTGCTTTCGGCGCCCGCGCCGATCCCAGCAGGGCCGGCAGAAACTCGCGATACGTGATGATCTGCATCTCGGCGCCCACGATCTTCCGCGCCAGCTGGTACTGCTGCTCCGCCTCGAGCGTCGGCTGCTGCTCCGCGATGCGGTCGACCAACCGATTGTGCTCGCGGGCAAACACCGTCTGCAGCGAGGTGAGCAGCACGTTCTCATTCGCCCGCACATCCCCGGCGAGAAACATCTCCTCGTCCGGGAACGGCCCATCGTTGTCGTTGAACAATCCCAACGTATTGAACGGCAGCAACCCCTCGGCGCTCAGCGTCAGCTTGGCGCCCAGCCCCCCGTCGGTACGCAACGCCGCCGCCCGCGCTACGTTCGACCCGTAGACCTGCGAAGCGTCGATGTAGCTGGTCACCTCGTTGATCTGATCGCGCGGCGAACGCACCACGCCCGTCACAAAATTTGATCGCACGAACGGA
>JANOIK010000027.1:0-2414 GCA_031407585.1 Planctomycetota bacterium
CACGCCGTCAAAGTTGCCTATCGCCACCGCCCCACCGCGCGCCGCGTCGGAGACTTCTTCAAGATGGCGAATAATCGGCATGCACCAATCTTCCCCTCCCTCGAAGGGAGGAGCTAGGGGAGGGATTCCCGACGCTGGCCCCCGAACTCCAAATTCGGAATTGGCCGCAGATGAACGCGGATCGAACGGAGGAACAAATAGTCCCCACTGCGTTTTCTTTCAATCCGCGTGAATCCGCGTGAATCCGCAAAATCCGCGTTCATCCGCGGCCCATTCCGAAATTGCGCGGACGCCAACCAGGGCCACCCAACTTACACGCGGGCAGCCTGGAGAACCTTGACCTCCGACAAATCCGCGTCCCCCTGCCGCCCTCTCCGGGGTTTCATAGCCGCAATCTCCCTCTTTTCGCGTAACCTTTTTTCCGAGTCCGCCTTATGCTGGAGGTTGGGGCTGACCGTGCTTTTCCGTGGCTGAGCCGTCCGTCGGCGCGTCTCGATCTTATCCATTTTGACGCCACTCTGCGTCCCCGGAGGTTTCTCATGCGTGCAATCGCCACGCGCAAGTGCCGCGCCGCGATGAGTCCGGCCGCGTTCACGCTCGTCGAGCTGCTGGTGGTGATCGCCATCATCGGCGTGCTGGTGGCGCTGCTGCTGCCGGCCATCCAGGCCGCGCGCGAGGCGGCCCGCCGCACACAGTGCCTCAACCAGGTGCGGCAGGTCACGCTCGCGATGCAGAACTTCCACACGGCCAAGGAAACGCTCCCCAAAGGCGAAAACTGCAACGAGCTTCCCGCGGGCCTTGGCTGCGGCGATATCTACGGATGTCACAACTGGTTCTCGTACCTCATGCCGTTCGTCGAAGAGGCGGCGCTCGCCGGTCAGCTCAATCTCAAGGTACGAACTTACACCGCGCCCAACGCCAATATCATCCTCAACCTACAGCTTCCGCAGTGGAAGTGCCCGTCCGACGACGCCCAACTGCTGCAATCGCACACTCGCTTCAGTGGCAGCGGATGCCCTAGCGGCTCTCACATCGCCGGTCCTTACACCGAGGCGTCGCGCTCCATGGGCCTGTGGTACATGCCTTCGGCGGGCCCCGTGCAGCAGCGCGAGACTCCCAACAACAACATGGACTCGCCGTTAACGGCTGGAAGCGACTGCCAAGTTCCCGCCGATCCCGCACTTGGCCGTCGCAACTGCCAATCCTCTGGCCTCGGTCGCCAGGCGCGCGGCGCCCCAGGCATGTTTACCGGCGGCTGGGTGCAATACTCATTCAAGGATTGTGAGGACGGCCTCAGCAACACGTTCATCGTGGGTGAGAACCTGCCCGCCTACATGCTGCACGCCTACCTGTTCCACAGCCACGAGAACGTCGGCACGACCAACATTTTGCCCAACGAGCACACGCGACGTGATTGCCCCCGCTACGACGAGAATCCCACGCTCACGACTCCCGCCGCAACCAGCTGCGGCGGATGGATGTCCGGATTCAAAAGTCGCCATATCGGCGGCGTGAACATGGGCATGGCCGACGGCAGCGGACAGTTCATCAACGACAACATCGACTACGCCGCCTGGGTTTACCTGGGCGACAAGGCCGACGGCCAATCCACTCGCATCAACTAATCCTTCGTAAGACTGCGAATCAGAATACGCATGCCCCTCCGCCCCCGACTCCTCGCCGCCCTCGCCGCCCTCCCCCTCCTCGCCGGTTGCGGCGCCGACCGCGGCGGCATGGTCCCCGTCTCTGGCCGCGTCACCTGGGAAGGCGAAGCCGTCACCACGGGCAATGTCACCTTCACGCCCGCCGACGCCGTGACGGGCCGTCTCGCCTCAGGTCAAATCCAGTCCGACGGCACGTTCACGATAAGCACGCTGAAGCAAGGCGACGGCGTACTCCCAGGCACGTACCGCGTCGGCATCAGCTCAGCGCCGCCGCCGCCTATCGAAGTCATGGAAGGCCAAGTGCTGCCAACCGGCCCAGTCCCCACAAGCTACAACAACCCCACCGCCAGTGGCCTCGAAGTCACGATCGAAGCGGGCTCCGACCCGGTCGTGCAGGACTTCGCGCTGCCAAAATAGCGCCGCTTCGTAGGGATCCTCGGCAGGGCGTGGTCCGATGCGATCCCGACCACGCCCTGCAAGGCCCTCCACGGACTTCTAGCATTCAGCCCGGCGGCGCGACCGCATCAGCAGCCCCATCCCGAGGCAGGCCAGCACGACGCCCGACGGCTCCGGCGCCATCGTCGGCACGACGCGCGCCTGGGCCGTCCCCACCGACGCCGCTTCGTAGTCGTAGGCCATGCCCAGCAGACTCGCTTCGTCCCAGAACCGGCCAATGAGAATGATCCCGAACGGCGTGCCGTCGGCGTACTCCCCGGCGGGCAGAATCACGCCCGGCACGCCCAGGATGTT
>JANOIK010000092.1:0-3903 GCA_031407585.1 Planctomycetota bacterium
GAGAAGACGAGGAAGAAGCCGCTCATGAAGTAGCGCATGAGGACCATCGGGGAGCGCTCGCCGGTGAGGATCGCGACGAGTGCGACGATGCCGAGGATGTAGCCGACGATGAGGAAGAGCGGGTAGAGGCTTTCGGGTTTGGGTTCGGCGGCGAGCGCGGGCGGGACAGTTAGCGGGACGAAGCTGGCAGCTTCGCGTACGCGGGGGGCGGCGTCGCCGAGGTGGTAGGCGCCAGTGGATTGGGCGGCGCGGTCGAGTTGCTCTGTGGGCACGTGGCTCGACATTTCGACGCGCGCTTGCGGCGGGTTGAGCGAGACTTGGGCCGCGGTGACGCCCGGAACGCGCTGGAGCGCGGCCGTCACTTTGGCCACGCAGCTGTGGCAATGCATTCCGGTGATGTCGTAGGTGTGAACCATCTGCCGATCCTCCCTGCGGTCATTTTACCAGTGCGGGGAATTGGCCGCGGATGAACGCGGATTTAAAGGATGAACGCGGATGAGAATTAGGAAAGTGTTTGCCATTTTTCCTGCTCGATCGGCGTAAATCCGTTTAATCCGCGTTCATCCGCGGCCAATTCTTTTTCTCCGCATTTCTTCGCGGTTTCTGCCAGCAGGGCCGCTTTTTTGGGCATCGCGGGCTTTTGTGTGAAAGGTCGCGGCGCGGGCCGTGTGTTAAAAGGTAGTCCAGGCGAGGCGGCGCGACGATGGGAATCACTCCTACCACACGAATGAGCTTGATTGCCCGGTTGGCGGACGCCGACGACGTGGCCGCGTGGCAGGAATTCGTGCAGATTTATTTGCCGCTCTTGTATCGGCTCGCCCGGCGAAAGGGGCTGCAGCACGCCGACGCGGAGGAGCTGGGGCAGGACGTGCTCGTGGCGGTGTGCCGGGCGGTGCATCGTTGGGAGCCGGACCCCGAGCGCGGGCGGTTTCGCGACTGGCTGTTTCGCATCGCGCGGAACGCGATTCTGAATTATCTCACGCGGCCAAAGCATCGGTCGCTGGCGGCGGGCGGACACGATGTGCGCGACCTGCTTGAGGACGTGCCGGCGCCGGCCGCAGCGGAGTCGGCGTTGTTCTCGCTGGAGTACCGCCGCGAGGTGTTCTGCTGGGCCGCGGAGCGCGTGCGGGCGACGGTGACGCCGAGCACCTGGCAGGCGTTTTGGCAAAGCAGCGTGGACGGCCGGCCGGCGGCGGAGGTTGCCCGAGCGCTCGGCATGAGCGTGGGAAGCGTGTACATCGCCCGCAGCCGCGTGATGGCGAAGCTGCGGCAGACGGCGGAGCGGTTCGGAGCGTGCGAGACGACGCGGGAGTTTTCACGATGAACAGCACCTCAACACCATCGAACGCCGGCGGCGCGACGGGGCATCTTTCCAGCGTCGAGCTGGCGCGGCTGCTGGCGGACGACAACGGATCGACGTCGGCGATCGCGGCAGCGGCGACGCACCTGGAGTGCTGCGAGACGTGCCAGTTGGAGCTCACGGCCCTCGCGGGCGACGAGCAGTTGTGGCGCGACGCGAGCGAGTTGCTCAGCGGCGAGCGGGCGCCGCGATGGGAGCCGGATTTGTCGCAGTCGTCGGTGCTTGTTCCGGAGAACTGCGGGGAACATGCTCACGCGGACGAGAGCATGGCACGCGGAGATGGCCGGCCGACCATTGAGGAGCAAGTGTTGAAGCAGCTTGGGGCGCCGCGGCATCCCGAGATGTTGGGCCGGCTTGGGCGGTACGACATCGAGTCGATCATCGGCCGCGGCGGCATGGGCATCGTGCTCAAGGCGCACGACAGCGAGCTCAATCGGCCAATCGCGATCAAGCTGCTGGCGCCGCACATCTCGCACGTGGGGGCGGCGCGCGAGCGGTTCGCCCGTGAGGGCCGCGCCGCGGCGGCGGTCGTGCACGAGCATGTCGTGGCGATCTACAACGTCGAGGCCGACGGGGCGTTGCCGTTCTTGATCATGCAGTATGTGCCCGGGCGGTCGCTCGAGGCGCGCGTGGCCGAGGATGGGCAGCTGGGGGTCGAGGAGCTGCTGCGCATCGGCATGCAGTCGGCCGCGGGGCTTGCGGCGGCGCACGCGCAGGGGCTCGTGCATCGCGACGTTAAGCCGTCGAACATTCTGCTAGAGGACACCGTCGAGCGAGCCGTGCTGACCGACTTTGGGCTGGCTCGCGCGATGGACGACGCCAGCCTCACGCAGACCGGCATCCTCGCCGGCACGCCGCACTATATGTCGCCCGAGCAGGCGATGGGTGACGCGATCGATCACCGCTCGGACCTCTTTAGCCTGGGGGCCGTGCTGTACTTCATGGCGACGGGGCATCCGCCGTTTCGCGCCAGCGGGGCGCTCGCGGTGCTGCATCGCATTTGCCAGGACAAGCATCGGCCGGTGTGGCAGGTGAATAAGGACGTGCCGGCGGAGCTTTCGGATTTGATCGACCGCCTGCTGGAGAAGAAGCCGGGGCGGCGGCTGGCGACGGCGGAGGATGTGCGGGCCGCGCTGGCGGCGCTGCTGAGCGACGTGCAGCGGCATGGGCTCGCGCGGCAGCGCGGCGGAGCGTGGCGAGCGCGGCGTAGGAAGCGCACGGCGATTGCCGTCGCGGTCGCGGGGGCCGTGGCGGCGGTGACTGGCGTCGTGGCGTGGCTCGGGTCGGGAACAGGCACGGGCGGCTCGACCCAAGCTGTTTCGCCGCCGCAATCGCCCGTTACGGCGGCTTCGGCGGCTGCGACCGAAATCGACGCCGAAGCCATCGCGGGCGTCGAGTCGGCGTTCTTCGACAATCTCGATGCCGCTCGCAAATCGCTGGACGCCGCAACGACCGAGAGTGTGTTCCTGCAACACGGCGAGGACGGGTGGCGCCGCGAGGTTGAAGCGATCGAGCGCGACCTGGATCGCATCGAAGCCAACGATCGGTGAGTCTGAGTCTTTGACAGTTTTCCAACTCTTGTGACAAGGAGATAACCATGACAATTCGAACAACAATGCTGCGGACGGCCGCGCTCGCGGCAATCGCGGGGAACGCCCTTTGGACCATGGGCGCGAGCCTGGCCCAGATAGATGCAGCGCCGGAGGGAGCCACGCTCACGTTGCAGACGCAGCCGGACGCGGGTCCCATTCGCATCGAGAAGCTCCGTAATGGTAATCTCGCCATCAACAACGTCGCTGGCGGCAAAAACGACTTGGCGGGCGCCTTGGATGCGTTCGTTCGCAGCCCACTGGAAGAATACCGAACGGCCGCCGACGACGCCGGCAGGAACGCGGCGCTGGCCAAGCTGACCGCGGGGTTCGGCGATTACTTTGACAGGGACATGGTTCGCCGCGAGGGCGAGGTGACCAAGATCCAAGAGCGGCTGGTCAAACTGCAGCAACTGCTCGAGCGCCGTCGCGCGAAGAAGCAGGAGTTCGTCGAGCTGCAGGTAAAGGTCGCGATCGCCGAAGCCGAGGGGATGGGCTTCTACGAGAATTCCGGAGAACCCGCGAGCCGACTCTTCTTCGGGAAGCGGGGTCAGTTTGGCGAGTGGAACGGGGCGAGTGACTTGGCCCGGGATATCCTCATCTCGAATGCGAATGAGGACGCCTCACCTCCGGCGACCGACGCTGCGGCCGATCCGATCGCAGCTCCCATCGGCACGACGGAATCACCCATCGCCTACTGAGCGACGTCGGCCACTGGCCACGACGCCGGCGGCAAGCAGCGCGGCCAGCGCGACTGCTTGCGGCTCGGGAACGGGCGTCGCGCCGGGGACGTAAACGACCGCGGCGGTATTGAGCGACTGCCCCGGCGAGGCGTACTTTATGGTGAGGTCGCTGCCGCCGGCGCCGGGCGCGAGCAAGTCGTAGGCGTTGCCAATGACGACCGACTCGCCAGGGTTGAGCGTCGACGCACTGTTGAGAAACAGCTCGGCCAAT
>JANOIK010000095.1:0-5596 GCA_031407585.1 Planctomycetota bacterium
GCAGCCTCGCGCGCCGCCTGGATGGCGGGGAGCAGCAGGGCCACCAGCACGCCGATGATCGCAATGACGACCAACAACTCGACGAGGGTAAAACCGCGCGCGAGCGTCGCACGGCTTCGTCGAGAATGGCCGTTTGGGGCAACTATTTCCATCTGAGCCTCGACTGTGCGAGAATGCCTTGAGGGCTTCTGTCCGACTACGGCTCCATCGTCGCGTCGCCGCGGAGGCAGATAAAGGGGGACTAAGAGGCCAATCTTGCGACGTGGTGTCGATTTGTGCGACACCGCTGGCGCCGCCCGATCGTTACCTGTTTCACGGCCGCCTGACGGCTGTTCTCGCCATGCGTTGGCCCTTGCGAAACCAGATCATGGGACCGCTCTTGGCGGTCTCCGTCGCCAGTCTGGCGGCGGTGGGCGTCATCGAGGCCCGTTTGGCGTCGAGCCACACGCGGGCGCGCGTCGAAAAGCAACTTCGCGGCGTCGTCGATGTCCTCACCGCGTCGAACTTTCCCCTCACGGCGCCGGTGCTTCGCAAGATGCGCGATCTGTCGAGCGCCGAGTTCGCGCTGACGGACGGCGACGGGCGCTCGCTAGCCACGAGCCTGCCGCAGGCGCCGCCGCGGCTGCCCACCAGCGGGGCGGTAACCCGCGTGTCGGAAGTCGCGCTCGGGCCGTCGCTGGTCGTCCGCGAGCGAGACTACTTTCACACGGCCATCGCCCTTGAGGCCCCGCGTCCTGGCGTTCGCCCCGACGACCGGGCCGCCGAGCAACGCACGCTGCACGTCCTCTTTCCCCGCGAGGAATACCTGCGGTCGTGGCGGCAAGCCTTCGTACCGCCCTTGGTGGTTGGCGTGGTTGCCATCGCAGCGGCGGCCGCCGTCGCGCGCTTGCTCGCGGGCCGCATCAGCCGCGTCACGACCCGCCTCGGCGACGAGGTGCAGCGCCTCGCCCGCGGCGATTTCGGTCCCGTGGAACTGCCGGCCGTCGACGACGAAATTCGCGATCTGGGCGAGGCCGTCAACCGCACCGCCGCGATGCTCGCCGATTACGAGCGCCAAGTGCGCCGCACCGAGCGGATGCGCACGGTGGCGCGCCTCGGCGCCAGCCTGGCACACGAACTGCGAAACTCCGCGACCGGCTGCCGGATGGCCGTCGACCTCCACGCCGAGGCGTGCCCCGTCGACCACGACGACGATTCGCTCGCGGTCGCCAAGCAGCAATTGCGTCTCATGGAGAGCCAGCTGCAGCGGTTTCTGCAGATCGGCAAACAACCGCAGGCTGTCGCTCGCCGGGACGTCGACTTCGCCGCGATCGTGGCCGACCTGTTGCCGTTGGTGCGACCCGCCGCCAGTCACGCGAAGGTCGACCTCGACTGGCGGGCATCCGATGCCGAACTCGTCGTCCACGGCGACGCCGACGGCCTGAGCCAGGTGGCCCTCAATCTCATTCTCAACGCCATCGAAGCGGTACAGCAACAGCCGTCCGCAGGCGCCCTGCCCCGCCGAGTGTCCGTCGAACTGCAACGTACGACGAATGACGATGCCGTGCTCGCCGTGAGCGACTCGGGCCCCGGCCCCGAGGCCGCGGAGGGCACGACGATTTTCGAGCCGTTTGTGACCAGCAAAGCCGAGGGCGTCGGTCTGGGCCTTGCGGTCGCGAAGCAGGTCGTCGAAGCTCATGAGGGCACGATCTCGTGGAGCCGTACGGGCGGCGTCACCCGATTTCAGGTCACGCTGCCCGCAATTGCGCGGGGCGCCACCGCCATCGCTGCCGCCGCCGCGCCGAAAGAGGCCTCCTGTGTCTAGAATCCTCGTGGTCGATGACGAACCCTCGATCTGCTGGGGCCTGTCGCGTTTGGCCCGATCGCTGGGCTGTCGCGTCGACACTGCGTCGTCGGCCGAGCAGGGACTGGCCCTCGCGGCCGCCGCCCGCCCCGACCTGCTCATGCTCGACGTCCGACTGCCCGGCGCCGACGGCCTCTCCGCCATGCGGTCCTTCCGCATGCACATCGGGGACGCCCCTATCGTCGTGATGACGGCCTTCGGCGACCTCGGCACGGCCGTCACCGCGGTGGAAAGCGGCGCCTTCGAGTATGTGGTCAAGCCATTCGACCTCGCGGAGATTCGCGCGGTCGTCGAGCGCGCCCTGCGTAGCGCCGAACCCGCGGCTTCGGCGCAGGCGCCAGCAGACGCGCCGCCTGTGGGCGGAATGGTGGGAAGCACGCCGGTGATGCATGCGGTGTTTAAACGTATCGCCCTGGCGGCGAACTCGGCGGCGCCCGTACTGCTGCGCGGCGAAAGCGGCACGGGCAAGGAGATGGCCGCTCGGGCAATTCACAACCACAGTTCGCGCCGCACCGCGCGGTTTGTCGCCGTGAATGTCGCAGCGCTCTCGCCCGACCAAGCCGAGGCCGAGCTCTTCGGGCAGGCTGGCCTCGCGGACGGCGCCCCGGCCTCCTCCCGCACCGGCCTGCTCGCACAGGCGGCCGGCGGAACGTTGTTCCTCGACGACGTCGACGCGATCCCCCTGCCGCTGCAGGTCAAGCTACTGTGCGCCCTCGATCAAGGCGAGGTCACGCCCCAGCGCGCCAAGCCAGGCGTCAAAGGCTCCTTGCGAATCATCGCCGCGACGCGGCTCGACTTGCGAGAGCTCGTACAACGAGGAGACTTTCGCCACGACCTCTTCGTGCGGCTCGGCGCTTACGAAATCACGCTGCCCCCGTTGCGCGAGCGGCAAGCGGACATTCCAAGACTGGCGCAACACTTCGCGGCCCAACTCGGCTCCGGCGTCGCCGTGCTGGTTCCAGAAACGCTCACAGCGATGCAGCGCCGCCCGTGGTTCGGCAACGTGCGCGAGCTGCGCACCGCGGTGGAGCACGCGCTGGTGGTCGCGCGAACCGGCGCCGTGCTGCCGAGCCACCTGCCCGACCCATTGCCGTCGCTCGCCGCCGCGGACCCCGCGGCCGGCCCGTCGGCCACGTCGCTCGGCCAGGCCGTCGCGTCGCTGGCCAACACGCTGCTGGAAAACTCCGCGCATACCGGGGACGTCTACGACCGGTTTCTCGAAAAGGTCGAACCGCCGCTCTTGGCAACGGTCCTCATGCGCAACGGCAATCGCTGCGCCCCGGCAGCCCGCGCCCTCGGCCTGCATCGCACGACGCTCAAGCGCAAGCTCGACCAGTACGGCATCGACGAAGCGCCGGGCGACCGCTAGAACCGCGCCCGGCCGCCGGCGTCGCGGCGCCGACCTCCCGGCGTCTGAAAACAGCGGCTAGTCGGCGCGAACCGGCGCCGCTAAAATCGCGGGTATCGGCCATCGATGGGCGGCTAGCTCAGTTGGTTAGAGCGCTACGTTCACACCGTAGAGGTCACAAGTTCGAGTCTTGTGCCGCCCACTTCTCGCAAGTTATTGTTTAGTAACGGGATGCGTCACTCAGTGACGCATCCCGTTACTCATTGAATGACGTTCGGAGATACCTTTGGTGATACCTTTGGGGCGGCGAGAGGGAGAAAATCAGTTCATCGGCAACTCTTTCTCTCCACCGTCGTAAAAGGACGCATTACTCCGATACTCGACTTCGTTGGCGGGCGTAGACGACTGTGCCTCTATCTGCAGGCCACGCCGGGGCGTGTACGATCACCCAGCTAAAAAAGCTTACTTGCATGGCGGCTCGCTATTCGTAAGAATGCGCCTGACGCATGCGTAATTGCTCCCTTCGTTGCTCGCGAGCACGAACGAGCTTGCATTCGGGTTTAGTCGCAAACGACTGCGACTTGTTCATCGCGTGGCCCACAGTTCGCTGGGCAGCCTTCTGAACCACGCGCGCAGGAAGGGACTCCCCCTACCGCCTGCATGGCCGAGCAATGCGCTACGGCGGCGCGATGTCATCGGGAAAAACCCGCTGCCGTCGCGCCGAATTAAGCACGGGGACGATCACCCCGCGATTGCCAACCATCCGGGCGGTCCGTCTGCCGCCAGGAAACTGCAAATAGGCAGCGCCTTTCGGAGCGCCGCCGCACGGTTTATTCGCCTTACGCCCAACACACTTTGTAGGAGGAAGAACGCGGTCAGGGGCCGCCTGCACAGATCGATTGTGCGGAAAAACAGAAGTACTTCCCATCTTGTGATGCGCTCGGTGCGTCGAACGACGTGCGCGAGCCATCCAAAAAACTGACGCCAAGAACAAGGCGGCTGTTCAGCTGCCACTGCATGAGGATCTAACGCATGTCGAAGAAGCGACGATTTGCCTTGAAGAAACTTCAGGTCAGCGACCTCCGCGAGCACCCCAATAATGAAAAGATTTTCTCGCCTCTCGCCGAACCCGAGCTGCAGCTCCTTGCCGAGGACATGGACGCCAATGGCCTCGGGACGCCGATCGACGTTACGCCGGACGGCGTGATTGTGGGAGGACACATGCGCGTCCGCGCCGCCAAATTGCTCGGGTGGTCGACGATCGAATGCCGCGTGCATGAGGACTGGCAGGACCCGCACGCCCCGGAGGTGATCGAACACTTGATCAGTGACAACTTGAACCGCAGACAATGCACGCGCTTGGGCGTGGCCCGCGCTTGCGATGCCTTGTTCACAACTATGAAGCGGCGCGACATTAATCGCGACAATAACGAACTGCGGGAAATAATCGGCAAACGACTCGGAACGTGTGGTCGCACGGTAAGCCGTTACCAGCGGCTGCTCACGCTGCCGCGGGCGCTGCAGGACGCCATCGACAGCGGAAACCTCCCGATGGCTCTTGGCAGCAAGATCGCCGGCCTGAACCGAGCCGAGCGCGAAAAGATCGCTGAGCGCGTCGCCATGGGCGAGTCCGTGCGCCGCGTCGCCGACGAATACGTTCCGAAGTCCAGTAAGCGTTCAGCCTCGTTCGAGTCCGACATCGCGCCTGTCGGCAGCGCCATCGAGCGGGTGGCTGACGCGGTTAAGGAGCTGCAGCAATGGTGGCTCACGTCCGACCAGATCGACGACGAGGACCGCAGCGAACTCAACCGCGTGGCGGGCGATTTGAACGAACTGCTGCGGCCCGTCCCGAAGGTTCGGCGGCGCAGCCCCAATAGCTTGGCCGGATAAGGTGTCACAGAATCGTAGGGACACGGTGTCCCGGTTCGAACTACGCCGTGGACTCGGCGACGCGCCGGACACTGTGTCTCACATTAATAAGACACAAAAAGACTTTAACGTGAAAACATTTGGACACTACGTGTCAGGAGCTAACTTGTGACGAGCAGCAGTGAAGATGTCGGACGACGACCCGCCTCGGCGCGCACCGTACGGTTGGTCGAGAGCCGCCGCCACCGAACAAGGCTCGCTGGCGTCGCCCTGGAGGACATTCAGGCCCTGGAGCTCTTTGCTGCGCATGAGGTGCGCGGCGGCCCGATCACCGTCGCTCACGCCTGCCGGCGCGGACTCTTCTTGCGCGATCCCGATGGCCGACCTTGGGTCTACACGGGCTTGGTTTACCGCCTAAACGACGCGCTGATTCGCGGCGGCTACGACGTCGAGCTGTATGGCCCAGAGACGAACCCCCATTACCAGTTCGCCGACGATGGGCCGCTCGCCGACGAGCGTCTGGGGAGCTGCCAGCG
>JANOIK010000113.1:0-8158 GCA_031407585.1 Planctomycetota bacterium
GCGGCCAAGACGCTGGACGAGGTCGACCCGGCGGCGTGGGCGAAATTCCAGCCCAAGCTGGCCCCCGGGACGCCCAACCCCGAAAAAGAAGTCCGCGAGAAGCAGTTTCAGGATTTCCTGAAGGCGTTTTCTGCCGAGAACGCTCTGGAAACGTTCAGCCTGCAGGTCGCCGAGGCCATGGCGACCAACGAAGAGCAAGGGTTGCTCGAAATGCTTCCGCCGGAGCACGACGACCTCGAAGCGAGCTCAGAAAAGATTTGGGTCCGGTTGAAAAAGGATGGGGCTGTAGGCGTTCCAGCCGCGGTCGACATTGCGCACGTGCTCATCACCGACGAGGCGCCTGGGCGCTTGCAAGAAGCGCTCCGGGCAAAGGTTCGGCCGCCCAAGCTTGCCGCGCTCGCCTACGCGTGGCTCGAACCGCAACTGACTAAGACGCTCGAGATCGACGTCGAAGCGACCCGCAAAGCGCAGGAGGAGGCGGTCGCGAAAGTTGAAGAGGCGTTCATCCCACGCGAGAAGGACGTGTACGTCATCGCCAAGGCGGGCGAGTCCATCACCGCGGAAAAGCTCACGACGCTGCGGCTCGAATACGACGCGGAACTCGCTCAACGCACGATCGCGAACCGCATGGGCCGTTCGGCGGCCGTGCTTGGCATGTTCGTCGCGCTCTACACGCTCGCTGGGTTTTATCTCTACGTGCGTGATCGGCGGACGCTCGACGAGCTGCTGCGCATGATCACGCTGCTGGGCTTGTTCCTCGTCACGGTCACGCTCGCGACGATCGTGAGTTGGTACGCGTGGGGCGCCGACATTATCCCGCTGCTGCTGTTCGCGATGATCATCGCGGTCGCCTACCAGCAGGAAATGTCGCTGCTGCTGTCGGCGTGCGTCACGCTGGTGGTTGTGGTGACGTTGGGACACGGGCTGCCGCAGGCGCTCGTGTGGAGCGCCACGGTGTCGGGCGCCATCATCGTTCTGCGGCAGGTGCGCACGCGAAGCAAACTGTTGCTCGTCGGCTTCTCGGCCGCGGCCGTGGGATTCTTCACGACGCTCGGCGTCGGCACGCTCTACGGGCAAGCGCTCACGCCGCTCTTGCAGCACGGATTCACGATCGTACTTTGGTCCATCATCGCCGGCTCGCTGATGACGGTGCTCCTGCCGACGGTCGAAAAAGTCTTCGGCGTGCAGACGGACCTCAGCCTCATCGAGATCGGCGATCCGGCTCACCCGCTGCTGCAAGAGCTGATCCGGCGCGCGCCGGGCACGTACAACCACTCGATCACCGTCGCGTCGCTGGCCGAAGCGGCGGCCGAGTCGATCGGCGCTCGCGGCCTGCTGGTGCGCGTGGGCGCGTATTTTCACGACATCGGCAAGATGCTCAAGCCACAGTATTTCATCGAGAACCAGTCCAAGGGCGACAACCGCCACGATACGCTCGTGCCGGCGATGAGCACGTTGGTGATCATCGCCCACGTGAAAGACGGCGCCGACCTGGCGCGGCAGAACCACCTGCCCGAGTCGATCGTCGACTTCATCCAGCAGCACCACGGCACGACGCTTGTCGAGTTCTTCTACCGGCAGGCCAACCAGAAAAAGGTGCAGGAGAACCCCGAAGGCGGGTCGCTCGACGAATCCTCTTTCCGTTATCCCGGGCCAAAGCCGCAATCACGCGAGGCGGGCGTGCTGATGCTAGCCGACGCGGTGGAGAGCGCCAGCCGGGTGCTCAAGGAGCCGACGCCGTCGCGAATCGAGAATCTGGTCGAGGATATCTCGATGAAACGCCTGTTAGACGGGCAATTCGACGAAAGTGGGCTCACGCTGGAAGAAGTACGGAAAATTGGCGAAAGTCTGGTAAAATCACTCACCGCCGTTTACCACGGCCGGGTGAAGTATCCCGATCAGGTGACGGCGTAGCGACTTCGCGCCGAATCGATCTCCTTAAAATGCCCCCCGCTAAACAACGTTCTGAAACGATAGCCGACGCCGCTGAGCCTCCGCATTCTTTGTTTCGCGTTGAGGTCAGCAATGAGACCGACGCGGCGATCGAAGCCGCTCGCGTGGCGGCCGCGGTGCAGATCGCGCTCGCCGAGGCCGGCTGCGGCGAAGCGACCGTGAGCGTCGCCATCGTGGACGACCCGACGATCCACCGGCTCAATCGCCAGTTTCTCGAGCACGACTATCCCACCGACGTGCTGAGCTTCGTGCTCGAGGAGCCGCCGCGGCTCGAAGGCGAGATTGTCGCGAGCATCGATACGGCCCGCACGGAAGCCGCCGCGGTCGGTTGGAACGCCGAGGACGAGCTGCTGCTGTACGTCGTGCACGGAGCGCTCCATCTGGCGGGCTACCTCGACAAGGACCCCGCGGACGCTCAGGAGATGCGCGACGCGGAGCGTGCCATTTTGGAACGGCTCGGCGTGAAGGTTGCGCCCGCCGACGTGCGCTGGCACGGCGTGGAGCCGGCCGCTTCAGGCGCGGAGGATCGCCGATGACGAGCCCCCATTACCTGTTGTGGCTGAGCGGGGCCGCGTTGGTTTTCACGGGGTTGGTGAGCCTCGGCTACCGCGCGCTGCGGGAGTTCTCGCGCCGCGAGCTCGAAGAAATCTGCCGGCGCCGTGGTAAGCCGGATCGCTTCGGCGAGATTCTGCAGAGTCACGACGACGTGGCCCTCGGCGTCGAAATCATCGGCAACCTCGCCGCGGCGTTCGGCCTGATCACGGGCGCGGCGGCGGCGGGCGCCGAGTGGAAGTTCTCAATTCACGAGTCGCTCTCGGCAACGGTTTTCACAGCCCTGGGGCTGGGCTTAATCCTCGTGATGCTACGCACGTGGGCGCCGTGGGCCGGGGCGCGGCTGTTCGGCGAGGGGTTCCTCTACTTCACCTGGCCGCTGTGGCGAACCCTAGCCGCGCTCACGCTCCCCTTGTCGGCCGGCGCCCGGTTACTCGACGCCCTGCTCCACCGCGCCGCGGGCCGCACGCACCAAGAGGACGACGAACAAGCGATCGAAGAGGAAATCCGCACGATCGTCGACGAAGGACATCGCGAGGGGCTGCTCGAAGACGACGCCCGCGAGATGATCGAAGGCGTGATCGACTTGGGCGACGCCTACGTGTCGCAGATCATGACGCCGCGTACCGACATGCACATGATTCATGTCGAGGCGCCGTGGGACCAGATGCTGGGCGAAGTCATCGAGTCGGGCCACACACGCATCCCCGTGTTCGACAAGACCCGCGACGACATCGTGGGCATCCTCTACAGCAAGGACCTGCTGCCGGAGATCGCCACGGGCGATCCGGACTCCCGCACATCGATGCGCGAACTGGTGCGCAAGCCGCTGTTCGTGCCCGAGACGAAGGCCGTGGACGACCTGCTGACGATGTTCCAGCAGTTGCGCACGCACATCGCGGTCGTCCTCGACGAATACGGCGGCGTCTCGGGGCTCGTCACCATTGAGGACGTGCTCGAGGAAATCGTCGGCGAGATCGACGACGAGTACGATCCCGAGACTGTCGCCGAGATCGACAAGATCAGCGACGACGTGTGCGAGGCGCTCGGCCGCACGCACATCGACGAAATCAACGCGGCGATGGGCCTGGAGCTGCCCGAGGACGGCGACTACGACACGATCGGCGGGCTCGTCTTCTCGGAGCTGGGCCGCGTGCCGCAGGCGGGGGAGTCGATCGTATGGCAGGACAAGGTGCGCGTAAGCGTGCTGGAAGCCACCCGGCGGCGGATCGACCGCGTCCGCGTCGAGCGGCTGGAGAAAAAGGGCCAACGCGAGAGCGCGTGACCTCACGCGATAGCACGGCTTCCCCGGGAGGGCGAAGCTCCTGCTGAGCCGGAATTGCCGAGCGACTTCGCGCGTCCTCGGCTCGGCAGGAGCCTCGCCCTCCCGATGACCGCCTCCCCGCGACTGCCCTTGCCGCGGTTTGCGTGGCGCCGTACTGTCCCCGCCGAAATCCCCCAGGAGCGTGCTGCGCGCCGCGGTCGGCGTGTGCGCACCTCCTGTGCGACCCTCGTCGATCGCCGCATGATGCGCCGCCCCCTTCTTGTCGCGCTCGTTGCCGCCTGCATGGCGGTGTGCGGCTGCGCATCGCTGAGTTTGCCGCATGGCGCCGCCGGCGATCCAAAAACGCCCGGCACCAAAGCGTGGTGGGGCAAGCACAAGAAGACCGCGGAGATGGTCCCCGGCAGCGGCTATCGCGTCGACGGGACCGAGGGTTATTTCGACGAAAACGGCCTGCCGATCAACTCGCGCGTGTCCAAAGTTGTGGACAAGCCCGACGCGGGCGGCGGCCTGCTGAACGACGTCGGCACCGCAAAGTTCGTCGGCGGAATCAAGGAGAGCATCGGCCTGGGTCCCAACCAGCAGGAAGCCCAGCGCCAGTTCGATCTCGGCGAGGCGAACTTCCGCGGCCAGCACTTCGAAGAAGCGGCCGACAACTTCAAGGACGCCGCGGGCCGGTGGCCCGAGTCGGCGCTCGCCCAGGACGCCCTGTTCGCACTGGGCGAAAGCCTGTTCTTCGCCGAGCGGTATCCCAAGGCCAACAACGCCTACGAGGATCTGCTTCGCAAGTACCCGAACTCGCGGCATTTGGACAAGGCGATCACGCGACAATTCGCCATCGCTCGCTATTGGGAGCAATACGCCGACTACGACCCCGATTGGGTCACGACGCCCAATGTCACGAACGATCGGCTGCCGCTGTTCGACACGCTCGGCCGGGCCATCAAGGTGTACGAGAACATCCGGCTGAACGACCCGACCGGTCCTCTGGCCGACGACGCGATCATGGCGACGGCCAACTCGTACTTCCGCCGCGGGCGGTACAACGACGCCGACTACCAGTACGCCCTGCTGATCAAAGAGTATCCGCGGAGCGATCACCAGTTCATTGCCCACCAGCTCGGCGTGCAGTGCAATCTGCGCCGCTATCAGGGGCCGGATTACGACGTCACGCCGCTCGAGAAAGCCGAATTGCTCAGCAAGCAGCAGCGGCAGCAGTTCGGCGGCGAGCTGAGTGAAGAGGAGCGTGCGAAGCTCGCGGAGATCGAGGCGCAGATCGTGCGCGAGATGGCCAATCGCGAGTACCTGATGGCCAAGCACTTCGACAAAATCGAGGAATACGGCAGCGCGAAGTTCTACTACGGCCAGGTGCTGAAGGAATACCCGACGACGCCGTACGGCGACCTGGCGCGCACGCGGCTGCAGGAGCTCGGCGGATTGCCGGACCGGCCCGAGCCGAAGCTCGCCTGGCTGATCGACCTCGTGCCGGAGAGCAGCGAGCGTCTCCAGGTGAAGCAAGTTCCTGAGCTGGTCGCGCCGAGCATCGAGGTTCCCGGCAGCACGACGCCCATGTTGGCGACCCCTGCAGGCGAGGGCATGCCCAATGGCGGCACGACCCTCCGCTAACGCTTGCGCAGCCGCGCTCCGCGTGCTCACCATCGCGGCGACCGCTTCGCCCCTGCTGCTCGGCTGCGCGGCGTACCGACTCGGAAACGGCTCGCTCTACGCGCCCGATGTGACGACCGTTTACGTGCCGATGATCGAGTCGGACAGCTTCCGCCGCGATTTGGGCGAGCGGCTAACCGAAGCCGTGGTCAAGGAAATCGAGCTCAAAACGCCGTTCAAAGTCGTCGGCACGCCGGACGCCGACAGCGTGCTCGCCACGCGACTGGTCAGCGACACGAAACGCGTGATCGTCGAAAACCAGAACGACGACCCGAGGGCGATCGAGATCGCGTTGTTCGCCCAAGTGAACTGGTACAACCGCCGGCACGAGCCGCTCGCGCCGTTGGGGGCCATTCCGCTGCCGCCGGAGCTGGGCATCGGGCAGACGGCGCCCCTGCTGGCCGAGGCCGGTCAGAGCGTGGCCGTGCAGCAACAGCAGGCCATCCAGCGACTGGCCGAGCAGATCGTGGCCACGATGGAAGAGCCGTGGTGATCCCCCAATATCCACCTTCCGGCTCCCTCCCCCTTGAGGGGAGGGCTGGGGAGGGGGTAGGCGGCGGGTACACGTGCAGAGCTTCCGCTGCTACCTTCGACGGGATGGCCCACCTCGCTCCCCTGGATCAACGCTACCCCCGCCGCGCGACCTCCTGGCGCCTGCGTACGCGCACCCTCACCTTCGGCCGCCGGCCGCTGGTCATGGGAATCGTGAATGTCACGCCCGACAGCTTCTCCGATGGCGGCAAGTTCTTCGATCCGCAGGCCGCCGTCGATCATGCACTGAAACTCGTGGCCGATGGCGCCGACCTGCTCGACGTCGGCGGCGAAAGCACGCGGCCCTACGCCGAAGTCATCGATGTCGAGGAGGAGCGCCGCCGCGTGCTGCCAGTGATTGAACGCCTCGCCGAGCAAACGACCGTCCCCCTCTCGATCGACACGAACAAGGCCCTGGTCGCCGCCGGCGCCCTCGAAGCCGGCGCCGAGATCATCAACGACGTCACCGCCCTCTTTGGCGACCCCATGATGCTGCCGCTAGCGTCGGCCGCGAGCGCCGGCGTGTGCGCCATGCACATGCAGGGCACGCCACAGACAATGCAGGACGACCCGCGGTACGACGACGTGGTCGCGGACATCCTCGCCTGGCTTCTCGAGCGGCGAGACCTGCTGGTGGCTTCGGGAATCGCCCCCGACCGGCTGTGCCTCGACCCCGGCATCGGCTTCGGCAAAACGCACGCCCACAACCTGACGCTCATGGCGGACCTAGGCCGCTTCCACGAAACGGGCTGTCCGCTGCTCGCGGGGCCCTCCCGCAAGGGATTTCTCGCCAAGATCCTGGGAGACAAGGACGCCGGCCGAGACGCGGCGACGGCCGGGGCCGTGCTGGCAGCCGCCGTCCAGGGCGTGCAGATTGTCCGCGTACACGATGTTCGCACGGTGCGTGATGCACTGCTGGCATTCGAGGCGTGCGGCGGAATCGACGGCGTCGCGAGCGAGTTGGGCTGACCAGCTTGCGTTGACCCAACTTGCGCGTTGAACGATACTTGCGCTACTATGGCCACAGTTTCCAAAAGCACCGCTGCCAAGGGTGCCGCGTCCGAATCGTTCGACCTCGCCGGCTACTGCCAGGACGTCGCTCGACGAGCGAAGACGGCGTCCGGCGCGATGGCCACGCTTCCTGCCGCGGTAAAAATCGCCTGGCTCGAGCGGTCGGCAACGCTGCTCCGCGAAAACGTCGCGTCCATCGAGCGCGCCAACGCCGACGACCTCGCCGCAGCGCCCGGCTACGGCCTCACGCCCGCGGAAGTCGACCGGCTCACGCTAAACGCTGCGGGCGTCGGCAAGATCGCCGACGCGCTCATCGAGGTCGCCAACTTGCGCGACCCCATCGGCCGGGTCATCGACTCCACGATCCGCCCCAACGGCCTGCGCATCAACAAAGTGCGCGTGCCCCTGGGCGTCGTGTTTTTCATCTACGAATCGCGGCCCAACGTGACCGCCGACGCCGCGGCCATTTGCGTGAAGGCGGGCAACGCGGTGATCCTGCGCGGCGGCAAGGAAGCGATCCATTCCAGCCGCGCGATCGTGGATCTGCTGCAGCAAGCCGCTCGCGAGACGGGTCTGCCCACCGACGCCGTGCAACTGGTGAGCACGACCGATCGCGACGCCGTTGGCCACTTCCTCCGCTCGCCGGACTGCATCGACGTCGCGATTCCCCGCGGGGGCGAGGGGCTGATCCGCCGCGTCGCCGCCGAAGCGCAGATGCCTGTCATCAAGCATTTCGACGGCAACTGCCACGTGTACGTCGACTCGTCGGCCGATCTCACGATGGCCCGGGATATCCTGATCAACTCGAAGTGCCAGCGGATGGGCGTGTGCAACGCGGCCGAGTCGCTGCTGGTGCACAGCGACGTCGCGTCCGAGTTTCTCCCGACGGCCGCCGCAGCGCTCGCCAAGCACAAGGTCGAGATTCGCGGCGACGAACGGACGTGCGAGCTCGTCGATGCCGCGAAGCCCGCCACCGAGGCCGACTACGGCGCCGAATTCCTCGGCCCCATCATCTCGGCCTGCGTCGTCGGGTCGCTGGACGAGGCGATCGCCCATATCAACCGTTACGGCATTCACCATGACCGCCGCGCTGTCGACGCCGGCGGTAAAACGCTCGGCGGAGGTGAGGTCGTTCGTGATGATCGCGTCGGTGTGGTGCGAGCC
>JANOIK010000202.1:0-3831 GCA_031407585.1 Planctomycetota bacterium
CGCGAGCAACGCATCGCCCGCGAGGATCGCGGTGGCCTCGTCGAACTGCCGATGGCACGTCGGCCGGCCGCGCCGCAGGTCGTCGTTGTCCATGGCGGGCAGGTCGTCGTGCACCAGCGAGTAAGCGTGCACCATCTCGATAGCAACCGCAGCCGGCAGGGCGGCGTCAACAGCTCCGCCGCAAGTTTCGCACGCCAGCAGCACCAGTTGCGGCCGCAGCCGTTTGCCCGGTGCGAGCAGCGCGTAGCGAATCGCCTCGCCGAGATGCGAAGGGCAGCCGGCGTCGAACTGCACGGCGTCGCGCAACGCGGCCTCGATCAACGCGAGGTGTGAAGAGGCTTCTGTAATGTTTGGTACGGTAGCCATTTCTTGCGATTGCGATGCGACAGAAATTATACATTCCTCCGGCTCCCTCCCCCTCGAGGGGAGGGCTGGGGAGGGGGGACGAAGCGGGTACACGCCTCCCACACGGAGCAAGCTCCGCGGCTAAATTCTGATTTCTAAAACAACCCCCCATCATCGTCCGAACGAGCCGTGCGACGCCGACTGCGCGACGCACTCTTCTCCGCCAAATCGGCGGAGCTCTCGTCATCGAACGGCGCCGAAGTCACGCGCCCGTCGGCGTCGACCCCCTGCACCAATTCGATCCGCCGCTCGGCCGCCGTGAGCATGCCGTAGCAGCCGGTGAGCCGCCGAACGCCCTGCTCGTACGCCGTGAGCGACTCGGCAAGCCCCAGCTTTCCCCCTTCGAGCTGGCCGACAATCTGCTCCAGCTCCGCGAGCGACTCCTCGAACGTCACGCTCTCGCCCTCGTCGGCGGCCGACTTTTTCTTAGCCATCGTGATCCTCCCGATGAATCTCTTCGACGCGGCTCACCGCGCGTCCCGTCGCGAACTTGGTAACAACGCGCTGACCGACCTTCAGCTTGTCGGCGGAGCGAATCAGCCGCTCGTCGGTCTCCGCAATAGTAAGACTGTACCCACGACCAAGCACGCCGAGCGGGCTGAGCGCTTCGAGCTTGCCCGCCGCGCCGGCGATGGCCGCACGCCGATCGCGCACCGTCGAACGCGCGAGCGACTGCAGCCGCAGCGAAAGCTCATCGACCCGCCGCGCCCGCTGCAGCACTCCATCCTGCGGCCGAGCCAGGGCAGGGCGGCTCGCCAGCGCGTCGAGTCGCTGCCGCGCCTGCGCGTACCGCCCCGTGAGCGCCATCCGCAGCCGAAGACCGAGCCCGCGCACCAGGTCGGCCACATCGTCAGCTGCGGGCACGACGCGCTCGGCGGCCTCGCTCGGCGTCAGCGCTCGCACATCGGCCGCCAGATCGGCGAGGGTCACGTCAATCTCGTGCCCGATCGCCGAAACGGTCGGCACGCCAGACGCCGCAATCGCGCGGATCACCGGCTCCTCATTGAAACACCACAGATCCTCGAGGCTGCCGCCGCCGCGGGCGAGCACCAGTACGTCGAGCGGCGGCGTCACCCGGTTGGCCGCGCGAATCGCCGCGACGATCTCCCCCGCGGCGCTTTCCCCCTGGACGCGTGCCGGAAAGATGAGCGTCTCGACGCCGCCCCAACGACGGCCCATCACCTGCAGAAAGTCGCGCACCGCCGCGCTCGTCGGACTCGTCACCACGCCAATTCGGCGCGGGAACCGCGGCAACGGGCGCTTCCGCGCGCGGTCGAACAGCCCTTCGCGAGCGAGCTTCTCGCGAAGCTGCTGCAGCGCCAGCTCCAGGGCGCCCATGCCCTTCGGCTGCAATTGGTCGACCACAAGCTGGTAGCTGCCTCGCGGCGGGTACACATCGAGCCGGCCGTGGCACACGACCTCCAGGCCATCGTGCAGCTTCAGCTTCAGCCGTGCGGCGGTCGCCTTCCACAGCACGGCCCGGATCTGGGCCGCGTCATCCTTCAGCGTGAAATACGCGTGCCCCGACTGCGGCTGCGAAAAATTCGAGATCTCGCCCGCCACCCACACGTCGGCGAATCGCTCCTCGACCGTGCCCTTGATCTGGGCGGTGAGCTGCGACACGCTCAGCACACTGGTAGAAGCGCCGGCCCCCTCGGTGGAGGAAGCGGCGGTCGCGGGCGAGGGGGCGGCGGTAGGCATCGTCCCATTCTATGCGAAACGCCGGGGGGCTTTACAGGCCGCACCCGGCGCTCGTCGTAGACGAAGCTGGCAGCTTCGTCTACGGGGTAACCGCCGAACGATGCCCACGTTTAACCGGCTCGACGCAGTTTTTTCCGGTCACTCACCACGGGTTCCGCTGCGACACTTACTGGTCCTGGGATGTCGCCGACGCCGTCCGCCCAAACGCCCTTCGGCCCAAGTATCCGCCCCTGCCGATGCACGGGAAACTGCCCCAAGCGCCGCTCGCCGCTCGTCGCCCACGCCTCGGCCTCGGTGGTCAGTTCGTTGAGTAGCCGCTCGACGCCCTGCCGCCGCACTTCCAGTTCCTCGCGATCGAGGTTCGGTGGGATGTAAATCTCGGGCCCCACGACGCCGCGCGCTCGCGAGCACGGCCGCGGAATCGCGAACCGATCCCAACTCTTCGCGCGCCACGGCCGGTCGAGCCCAAACCCCATCGGCACGATCGGCAGACCCAGTCGCGATGCCAAAAACACGGGCCCCTGCGCCAGCTCGCGCCGCGGCCCGCGTGGGCCGTCGGGCGTGATCGCCATGTGCATCTGCTTGCCGACGCGCGACAGCTCCATGAGCGCCGCGGTGGCGCCGCTGTAGGTCGACCCGCGCACGCAGTCGAACCCCATGTGGTGAGCCAACCGAAACAGCACGTCCGCATCCCGGTGCTTGCTCAGCAGCATCGTGAGATTGCAGTGCCCGCGCAGCGCCAGCGGCATCAACAGGTACTCGTGCCAGAACACGTAGATGCGCGTATGGGCCGAAGCATAAACGGCGTCGACGCTGCGATCGTAAAACAGCCCCTGATAGTCGAGCGTCGACATCAACGCGCGAATGCCCGCCGCCGCGGCAAACCCGCCGGCCCGCATGCGAAAGGGCGATTGATCCTTCATCCTGGCACGTCCTTGTCGTAGGTCAGCCTTTCTAGGCTGACGCGTCCCTGCAATGCATGTCAGCCTAGAAAGGCCGACCTACCACTCTCCGCTGAACACCTCAACCGCGGGCCCGGTCATATAAACGTGGTTGTCGCTCTCATTCCACTCGAGCTGCAAATCGCCGCCCAGCAGCTTCACCGTCACGCGCCGATCGCTTCGCCGCGTAAGCACGCCGGCGACGCACACCGCGCAGGCGCCGGTGCCGCAGGCGAGCGTTTCGCCCGAGCCGCGCTCCCACGTGCGTTGCCGCAGCGTCTCGCGGTTGTGCACTTGCACGAACTCGACGTTGGTGCGCCGCGGAAAATGAGCGTCATTCTCCACGAGCGGCCCGACGCCGAGCACCAGCTCGTCCGAAAGCTCGTCGACGAACGTCACGCAGTGCGGATTGCCCATCGAAACGCAGGTTACCTCGAGCGTGCGCCCACCAACCGCCAGCGGAGCCGCGAAGGGCGGATTGCCGGGCAGCGTCGTCGGAATCTCCGCGGCGTTGAGAATCGGCTCGCCCATATCCACGCGCACGCGGTCGACCTTCCCGCCGGCCAGCGAAAGCTGCAGCTCGTAGAGCCGGCCGCCGCTCGTGATCCGCAGCACGTCGCGCCGCGCGATGCCGTGATCGTAGACATACTTCGCGACGCAGCGAATGCCGTTGCCGCACATCTCCGAGTACGACCCGTCGGCGTTATACATCCGCATCTCGGCGTCGGCGCCGTCGGCCGGGCAGATGAGGATGAGGCCGTCGCCACCCACGCCAAAATGCCGG
>JANOIK010000213.1:0-7471 GCA_031407585.1 Planctomycetota bacterium
TCCGTCGTCGTCGGCCGCGAGGTTTTCGATCTTCAGCCGCGGGTCGGCCTCGGCGAGCGCGTGCTCGACCTGGGCGAGCGTGGGACGGCGCTGCTGGGGAAACAAGATGAAATAAGTTTCCAGCCAGAGCAGATCATCGCCTTTGGGTTTGCGAGATTTGCCATCGCGACCGGGTTGGGGTGCGGAATTGCGAGCCATGGTCGCCTCCTTGATTTCGAGCGCGTCGCGTGAGCGCGTGTGCGCATTACCACGCGGGGTCGTCGCCTTCGGGTTCTTCTTCGGGAAGCTCGCCTTGCCAGTCTTCAAGATGCTTGAGCATTTTATCCCGCTCTTCGGCCTTTGCCCAAACGGATTCTCCCTGTTCGAGACGAATCTCGTAGAAACCTTCGCGTTGGCACTGGTCGTCGCCGCAGAAGTGGGGCGTCGCCGCGACCCACATCACGCGGTAGAGGGGTATGTACTTGTCGTCGACTACGCAAAAGACGGACACGGCGGTGAGGATCCTCAGGATTTTCCAAGTTCGATGGAACGCTGGGTGGCGGCTTCGACGGCGGCGCGGAAGGCGTCGGCGCCGTTCATGGCGCGGAGCTTCTCGAGGCCTGCAAGCGTCGTGCCGCCCGGGCTGGTGACCTGGTCGCGCAGCTCGGCGGGCGAGAGGCCGGTGGCGGCGAGCATCGACGCGGCGCCGACCGCCGTTTGGGCGGCCAGCTCCAATGCGAGCTTCGGCGCCAGGCCGCCCGCGACGCCCCCGGCGGCGAGCGCTTCGATCATCGTGTAGATGAACGCGGGGCCGGAGCCCGAGAGGCCGGTCACGGCGTTGAGCAGCGGCTCGTCGACTTCATAGACTTTGCCGACGCTCGCGAGCAGCCGTTCGACGAGCGTCGCGTCGGCAGCGGTGGCCGTGGCGCCGCGGCTGTAGCAACTGACGCCCTGGCCGATGAGGCACGGCGTGTTGGGCATGACGCGCACCAGGCGCGTGCCCGGAGGTAGGCTGTCGGCGAGTCGGCGAAGGGTGACGCCGGCGGCGATCGAGATGATTAGGTGACGCGGCTGCACGGCGTCGCGCACGCCGGCGAGGACGGCCGCCATCATCTGCGGCTTCACCGCCAGGAAGACGGTGTCGGCCGCTGCCAGCACAGCGGCGTTGTCGTCCGTGGCGCGGGCGCCAGCAATGTCGCGCTGAAACTTCGTGCGCGCGGGCTCGACGGGGTCGCTTGCTAGCACGCTGGCAGCGGGAACGAGGCCCGCCTTGATGCAGCCTTGGGCCAGGGCCGTGGCCATGCGTCCGGCGCCGAGAAAGCCGAGTTTCATCACGATCCCCAAGTGTCGCCGCGTCGTCGCGCCGCGAGAAGCGGCGCTGTGTGAGTTGCCATCGTAGGTCACATGCTGGCGGCGGACAATCGGCCTGGACGCTTGCTCAACGATTTGCCACACTCCGCCGCCACAATTGGCCCCTAATGAGCCGATAAAACTATGGGCGCGCGTTGCGCACCATCACTTTTCAAAACGCTCATTCGCTTCGGATTCGAGGGATCGATCATGAAAGCTGCTTGCACTTTGTGGGCCGCGGGTTTGGTTCTTGCCATGTTGGGCGCCGGGCCAGCACGGGCCCAGTCGACGACGCCCATGTACAGCGACTCGACCGTCGAGCCGACGCCCGAGTCGCCATGGAGCTGGATCAAGCTGCCGAAGATCACGATGCCCAAGATCACGATGCCCAAGATGCCGGCCGACCCCCTCGCGCCGATCAAGACCAGCGCTCGCAAAGTGAGCGACGGCACGAAGCGCGCATGGGAAGGCACGAAAGAGATGTTCACATTCGGCGGCGGGAAGACTGCCGACGAGCCCGCGGAGCGCGTGGCATCGCGAGAGCAGCCTTCGGTTTGGAGTCGCATGTTCGGCGGCCCCGTGGAGCCCGAGCCGCCGCAAACGGTGGCCGACTGGATGGCCCAGAAGCGGGTCGAGTAAATCCCTTCGCCACGGACTAGCGATTCATGACGTTTCTCTTCGCGAAGACCGGCAGCCGTCGAAGTGTCGCGCGCCCCCGCGTTGGAGCGGCGATTCTTGTCGCCGCGATGGCGGCGTGCGTCGGCTGCCAAACGCTGCTGCCCTCAGCACTACCGGGCGGCGGGTTTGCGCTCACCGAGGACGCCCGCATCGCCCAGAAGGCGAAATCCGACGCGTTCCCATCGCCGGCCGACGTCGGGCTCACCGAGCCCACGTCCGTGCCCTAACGATGGACGCCGTGCGAGGGGGCTGTGCATAATATAATTGGGGCTTCCCCCCAATTGCTCCGCCCTTCGAGACGCGCGCCGTGAAGATCGAGCCCCGATTGCCGCAGCTTCCCTCGCTGGGCGAATTGCTGGAGCATCCGCGCGTCAAAGGATTGGTTGAGCGCGTAAACCGCTCCACGATTGCTCAAAGAGCAGGCGGGTTTCTCGAGGAGATTCGCTCGACGCTCGTCGAGCGCGCCGGTCGCGTCGAAGTGCCGTCGCTCACGCACCTGGCCGAGCGCCTTGCACGCCGACTGCTTGGCGAACCGACGGCGCACGGGCCGGTTATCAATGCGACAGGGCTCGTGCTGGGCGACCCGGCACTGGCGCCGCCGCTGGCCGAGCAGGCGCTGCAGGCGATGGTCCAGCTCGGCGGTGAGTTTCATCGTCGCGATGCGAAACAACTGCAGGCCGTCGAGCGCGGCTTGTGCGAACTCATTGGATGCGAGGCGGCGTTTATCGCCAGCTCATTCGAGGGCGCCTTAACGCTCGCGATTGCCGCCGCGGCCGAGGGCCGCGAACTGGCGGTGTGCGGGGCGAGCGACGCGACGAGTCCATTGAACTGGCCTTGGTTGGCGATGCGTGCTGGCGCCGTGCTGCGCACTGGCGGACAATCCGCCGGAGCGGCCGCGGTGCTCCGGGCGCCCGATGCGGAGGGCGTGGAACTGGCGGCGCTCGCGTCGGCGAAGGCGCCGGACGCGTGCGTCATCGACGCGGCGCCGTTCGCGGGCGTGCTCAACCCGCGCGAGCACGGATTTCAATCCGTGGAAACGATCGCCGAGCGGCTGACCGCGGGCGCCGACGCGGTGGTTGTGGATGGCTCGGGACTGCTGGGCGGCCCCGCGTGCGGCATCGTGTGCGGATCGCAGGAGTTGGTTCAATCGGCTGCAAAGAGTTCGCTGGCATCGCTGCTGGCGGTCGACGCGCTCACGGCCGCGGGACTCGGCGCGATCTTACCCCTCTACCAGAACGAAGCGACGCCAGCGATTTTCCAGTTGCCGATTTGGCAATTGCTCTCGGCGCCCATTGCCAATCTGGAGCAGCGCGCGAAACGTCTCGCGGCGCTGATGGCCGAAGTTCCCGGCGTCGCGTGGACTCACGCCCGCGAGGACGAATCGCCCTGGCGGCAGTGGGGTGTCCGGCAGTGGACAAGCAAAACCTGGATCGTCGAACTCCGTCCAGCCACGGGGGACCCGGCCAACCTTGCCGCTCGCTTGGGCCAAGGCCCCAACCCGCTGTTTGTTCGCCAATCGCACGATGCCGTGCAGCTCGACCTGCGCACGGTATTTCCCAGGTGGGATCAACAATTGGCGTCGGTGATTACGGCCGCGGCACAATGACGAGCGCCCAAACCCTATTTTCTGCAGAACCGCGCATGCGCTGCTTGCGTACTGCTTAGCACGGCGAGTGCTAATCGCGTCGAGAACGCCTTGCCGCGCGCCGTTACGTTACCACCAAGATTGGCGCCAATGTCCCGGTAATTTCGGCGAATTGCAACGATCTTGCCGGCGCCAGAGCCGGGAGATACCATTGCCAGGGCTCTTGGCGAGACGCGATGAGCGGCCACTAGCTGCGGCAATTGCCCGCGAGACCCTCCTTGCTGTGGCTGCTTGTACGGGGCGGTTCCCAACCGCCGCACGCCGATTTCCTTGTGATCGTGCGCGTCCTGTCTTTCTTCCGTCCGGTTATTCGGAGAGGCAACATGAATCTTGTCGTTGCGAGCCAATTGCTCGCCCGTCGTCGCAGCTTGGCGGCTGTCGCCCTTGTCGCCTTGGTGGCGGCCCTCGCGTCGGTTCCGCGGGCGACCGCTAAACCCGGAGCGCCGGCCGCCAATGAGCAGCGCATCGCGGTCCTCGTTTCGGCGCTCATGGACCAGAGGCATCTCTCGCAGATGCACATGAACGACGAGATCTCGACCCGCGCGCTGAAGATGTTCTACGAGACGCTCGATCCGATGAAGCTCTACTTCTACAAGAGCGACATCGCGGGGTTCGAGGGCGAGTCTTCGCGGATTGACGACTATGTGAAGAACGGCGACGTCAGCCTCGCTTTGCGCATCTTCGACGTGTTCCTGAATCGCGTAAACGAGCGCACGGCCGTGGCCCAGGCGCTGGTCGACGCGGAGCACGACTTCACGGTCGACGAGTCCATGGTTCGCGACCCCAAGAAGCTCGATTGGATCACCGACCAGGCCGACGCCGACGAGCGGTGGCGCAAGCGCGTGAAGTACGACCTGCTGCTGCAGATTGCCGACGACGAGAAGGCGGCCAACGCCGATGCCAACGCCGATGTGAAGGATAAGCTCCACAAGCGCTACCGAAGCATCAATCAGCGGTGGACCCAGACTGACAACGACGAACTGCTGGAGATGTTCCTCACGGCGGTGACGATGAGCTTCGACCCGCACAGTAGCTACATGTCGCCGCGCAGCTTCGGCGACTTTGTGATCCAGATGCGTCTGAAGCTCGATGGCATCGGCGCCTCGCTGGAGTCGAAGTACGGCGAAACCATCGTGCGGCACATCGTCCCCGGCGGCGCCGCCGATAAGGACGGCCGGCTCAAGGTGGATGACGTCATCACCGGCGTCGGCCAGGGCAAGGACGGTGAGCTCGTCGACATCACCGACGTGAAGCTCACCGCCGTCGTGTCGCAAATCCGCGGTACTCCCGGCTCGGTCGTGCGGTTGGAAGTGAAGACCGCTGGCGGCACGGGGCGCCAGGTCTATGAGATCACGCGCGCTACCATCGAACTGAAGGACAGCGAGGCCCGCAGCGAGATTTTGGAGCGTGGCCCGCACGGCGAGGATCTGAATCCTCCCGCTGAAACGTCGACTTCCGTCAGCGCTCCGGCCGCCGGAGGCGAGCAGACGACCGCCGAGGGCGCGCCGCCCACGGGCGACGTGATCGAGAAGCTCCGCGCCGATGGCAGCGTGTTCCGCATCGGCGTCATCGGGCTGCCGAGCTTCTACATGGACATGGAAGCGCGCCGCGAGGGCAGCGACAACTACAAAAGCACGACGCGCGACGTGCGTCGCCTGCTCGAGGACTTCAAGGTTAAGAACGTCGACCTGGTGGTCGTGGACCTGCGCTACAACGGCGGCGGTTCGCTGCCCGAGGCCGTCGACACGACGGGCCTGTTCATCGACCAGGGCCCGGTGGTCCAGGTGAAGGGTCCCAACGGCGCGACCGAGCCCTATCCCGACAACACGCCGGGCGCCACCTGGAATGGACCGCTGGTGGTGCTCATCAACAAGTTCAGCGCCAGCGCCAGCGAGATTTTCGCCGGCGCCATTCAGGACTACGGCCGCGGCATTGTCGTGGGCGATCACTCGACCCACGGCAAGGGAACCGTCCAGCAGCTCGAGGACCTGGGCAGCGTTGTGGCCCCGGCTCACCCGCCGCAGTACGGCGCCCTGAAGTACACGATTCAGCAGTTCTATCGCCCCGGCGGCGACAGCACGCAGAACCGCGGCGTCGAGTCCGACATCGAGCTCCCCTCGCAGATGACGCACTGGGAAGGCATCGGCGAAGCGGATCTGGACTACGCTTTGAAGTTCGACCAGGTGGCGCCGCTGCCGCACGAAAACTACCCATTTGCCCGCGCCACGTTACTCGCCGAGCTGCGTAGCCGCAGCCACGCACGGGTCGAGAAAAGCGAGTACTTCACGGCCGAGGGCCGACGGATCGAGAACTATCTGAAGCGAATCAAGGACCCGACGCTCACGCTCAACCGCGAGAAGTTCCTCGCGGAGCGCGCCGAGCTGAACACCGAAAAAGAGCAGGAAGAACTGTTCGACGACCTGCAGACGAACGATCGTCCGGTGTTCGCCAAGACGCCCTACAACGACGAGATCGTGGCGATCGCACTCGACTATCTCGAGCTGCTGGGCGACTCGCGGTTGGCGGCGCGGTAGGGCCCCCAGCGACGCCAAAAGGCAATCTCCACCGCAGAGGGCGATGTGCTCTCTGCGGTGTTTTTTTGCGCTCAGGATAGCGGCACTTCGAGGCCGTCGTACGCCAGCTCCACGCCCGGCGGCAGCGATGCGTTCGTCGCGTCGTGCTCCAAGTCGTGGGACATGTGCGTGAACAGCGTCCGCTTGGGGCGGAGCTTCTCCACCACCGCGAGCGCCTGGCTCAGCCCGAAGTGCGTGACATGCGGCTGGTGGCGCAGGCAGTCGAGGATCAGGACATCGAGCCCCGCGAGCAGCTCCATACTCGCCGGCGGGATTCCGCTGGTGTCCGTGCAGTACGCCACGTTTCCGAAGCGGAATCCCAACACGGGCGTCGCGGGGCCGTGTTCCAGCCGCAGCGGCGTCACCTTGAAGCCGAGCACCGTGAACGGCTCAAGGCCGATCGTCTGGGGCGCCAACTGCGGAATGGCGCCGGGGTGCAGCCGGTCGCCCGACTGGAACGCGTAGTCGTACGACTTGCGGATCCGGAGCTCGACGCGCGGCTCGCAATACAGCGGCACCGGCCCGCCCAGGTAGAACTGCATGAGCCGCAGGTCGTCGAGTCCGAAGATGTGATCGGCGTGCTCGTGTGTGTAGAGCACCGCGTGGACGATGCCGATCTTCTCGCGCAGCAGCTGGTGCCGCAGATCGGGCGGCGTGTCGACCAGCAGATTCCCGCCGGGCAGGCCGAGGGCCAGGCCGCACCGCGTGCGATTGTTGCGTGGGTTCGTGCTCGTGCAGACGGCGCAGTCGCAGCCGATCGCCGGCACGCCGACGCTCGTGCCGGTGCCCAGGAACACCAGGCGGCCGGAGAAATCGCGACTGGCGGGGGGGCGAGACACGCGGTGGAACTCGAAGGGCAGGGGCGAAGGCGAGCAGGGTGAGACGACGCTTCGAGTTTACCAGCCGGCCGCAGCGGCGCACACTCGCGGCATACAGGAGCGGCGCCACGCTCGTTCAAATGCTCGCATGGGAGAGCGTCGCGAGCCGACGCAGCAATTCCGCGGCGGCGCCGGAGTCGATCGCGATTGTCGCACGCCCGGCGGCGTCGCTCGGCTGCAGCGCGCCATCGAAGCAGATAAGCCCCGCCGCCGCGTTCAGCACAACGATGTCCCGCGCCGGACCGCGCGCGCCGTCGAGCACGCTGCGCACCGTCGCGGCGCTTTCCGCGGGGCTCGCGACGCGAAGCCCGTCGAGCGCTGCGACGGCGACGCCGAACTGTTTGGGGTGAAATTGAAACTCCCGCTCC
>JANOIK010000227.1:0-3041 GCA_031407585.1 Planctomycetota bacterium
GCGCGGCCTCTTGCTCGATCGCCGCCAGTTGTTGGGGGAACACGCTGTAGGCGTAGTTTACTACCGCCATTTGCGCGGGTGATAGCTCGCTCTGCGGCGGAGCCTCCTGAGCGGACGCCGACTGGGCGGACATGCCGCAAAGAAGCGCGATGGCACACGACGCGAGCAGGCGAGAAACGGGCGACATGGCAGACCTGGGAAAAGGCTCGTGGGCGGCCGCGACAGTCGTGCGCGACCAACCTTCACACTAGTTGCCGGCGAAAAAATCGCCAGCACCCGTTCCCATTCCCGTCAGCTCAGCACGACCAGATTGTCCCGGTGCACCACCTCGTCGTACGGGCACTGGCCCAGCAATTCCGCGATCCGCTCGGTCGGCTGCCCGGCAATGGTGGCCATCTGCGCGGCCGTGTAATTGCTCAGCCCCCGGGCGAATTCCCGGGCCGCGGCGTCGCATAGAGACACGACGTCGCCCTTCGCAAAATTTCCCTCGACCGCCACGACGCCAACCGCCAGCAGACTTCGACCCTTGGATTCCACTGCCGCGGTGGCGCCCGCGTCGAGCGTCAGCTTGCCGCGCGGCGTCGCCGACCAGCCGATCCACCGCTTGCGCGACCCCACGGTGCGGCCCTCGGCCACGAAGAGCGTCCCCACTTCGGCGCCCGAGAGAATCTCGAGCAACACGTTCGGCCGCCGGCCGCTGGCAATCACGACGCTCTCGCCGGCGCTCGTCGCGATGCGCGCCGCGCGCAACTTACTACCCATCCCGCCGCGGCTGAGTTGCACGCGCTGCGGCCCGACGCCGTCGTGCACCAGCACGCGCTGCGCCTCGTCGAGATCGGTCACAGTCGGGACGACGCTGGCGCCCGGCTCCGAAGGGTGGCGATCGTACAACCCCTCGACGTCGGATAGCAGCACCAAGAGCGGCGCCCGCAGCAAGTTGGTCACGAGCGCCGCGAGCCGGTCGTTGTCGCCAAAGCTGATCGCGAGCTCGTCGACCGCCACGGTGTCGTTCTCGTTGATGATCGGGATGGCGCCGCAGCGAAAAAGCGCGAGCAGCGTGTTCCGCACGTTGAGATACCGCGTCCGGTGCTGCAGGTCCTCGGCCGTGAGCAGCACCTGCGCGGCGTTCAGCTTGTGAGGCGCCAGCGCCTTGTTGTAGGACTCGATGAGCCGGCTCTGACCGACGGCCGCCGCGGCCTGCAGTTCGGCGAGGTCGGTCGGCCGGCGTTTCCACCCGAGCCGTCCCATGCCCGCGGCGACGGCGCCGCTGCTCACCAGCACGGGATTGCGCCCGTCGAGTCGCAGCCGCGCGAGCTGGTCGGCGATCCCCGCGACGCGCTCGTCGTCCAGCGTGCCGTCCTCGCGCGTGAGCACGCGGCTGCCGACCTTCACCACGACGGTGTCGGCGGCGGACATGATTTCCTGTCGCACGAGATTCGCCACACGGCCCTCGACTCATCGCCTCAAAGAATTCAGACAGCCGCCGACGCACTGGCGACATTCTGTATGGTTGTCGAACGCTCCGCTTCGCGTAAGGGGGTTCGCGCCGCGCCGCGGCGGTGAGTTGTGACTCCCATCGAGCTTCCTTATACTGCGAAGGCCGTTTTTCTGGCCTGAAATCGCACGATCGCTCCGCCCATGATGACCGCGCCGCATCCGCCGCAACTGCTTTGGCGAGCCCTCGCACTCGCGGCCTTGCTGGCCGTCACCCACAGTACGGCGGTCGCGGCGGAAGCAGAGCCGGGGTTCGCCGCCGAGGCGCCGGCCGAGGGGCCAAGCGTCGAGGTCGACGGCCGGTTCATGGTTCCCTACACGGAAACCATCCCCGGCACCGAAGTCACCTTCGAAATGATCCCCATCCCCGGCGGCGAGTTCGCGCTCGGCAGCCCCGCCGCCGAAGCTGATCGGCGCGAAGACGAAGGGCCGCAAGTCAAAGTCGCCGTCGCGCCCTACTGGATTGGCCGGTGCGAAGTCACCTGGGCCGAGTACCACGCCTACATGGAAATGTACGAAGCGTTCAAGCGGCTCGAGCAGCTCTCGCTAAGTGCCGACCCTTCTAAGTCAACCGACGAGCCTTGGAAGCTCGTGCTCGCGCACGCCCGCATCGGCAGCGACGCGGACCCCAACGACCTCGACGGCGTCACCTGCCCCACGCCGCTGTACGAGCCCGAGCAGACCTACAGCGCCGGCCAGGACGAGAATCAGCCCGCGGTCACGATGACGCCCTTCGCCGCCCGGCAGTACACAAAGTGGCTCAGCGGCGTCACGGGGCGAAACTATCGCCTGCCTTCGGAGGTTGAATGGGAGTACGCGGCGCGAGCCGGCACGACCACGGCCTACTCGTTTGGCGACGACCCCGAGCAGCTCGATCGCCACGCCTGGTTCGACGGCAACGCGGAGTACCAACTGCACGCCGTCGGCACGAAAGAGCCGAACCCCTGGGGCCTGTACGACATGCACGGTAACGTCGCCGAGTGGACGCTCGATGCGTACAGCGCGGGCCGCAACGCCGAGCTGGCGAAGTTCGCGAGCGCCGGCCCCGTCGCCGCGGCCGATGCGATCGCCTGGCCCACGGCGCTCTACCCGCGCGTGATCCGCGGCGGCAGTTGGATCGACGTGCCGGAGGCGCTCCGCAGCGCCGCCCGGCAGCCGTCCGAAGAGAACGAATGGAAGCTCTCGGACCCGAATTCGCCCCACAGCCCGTGGTGGTATACTGAGGAGCCGGCGCTCGGCGTGGGGATGCGGATCGTGCGGCCGCTCGCGCCGCTCACGGGCGACGACAAGCAGCGCGCGTGGGAAGCGGACGTCCCCGCGATCCGCCGCGACGTAAAAATCCGGCTCGACGGCGGCCGCGGCGCCCTGGGCTTCGCCGACCCCTCGCTGCCCGCCGCGATCGAAGCCGCGAACAAACTCGGCGACGGCGAGTAAGCCCCGCCGCTCGAACACTTTTCACAACTCACTCTCATTCGCTCCACCGGAGGCTCGCCATGTTGCCCCCCGATTCCCATCCGCAATCCGCCGCCAATTCAAGCGTCAGCCCC
>JANOIK010000261.1:0-3813 GCA_031407585.1 Planctomycetota bacterium
CACGTAGCCGCCGGGAGGGGAGGCGTCGAGCGTCACTTGGGCCGACTGCCGCAGGCGCCACTGCACGACGTAAATCCAGCGGCGATAGGTTTCCAGCGGGGCGATGCGCTCGAGCTCCGTGCTTAACTCCGGCCAGGTTTCGAGGGCGCGACGCACGGCTTCGGAGAGCGCGGCATGGGGCGCGGTTTCGCGGTCGGAAATGCTGAGCGACCTCGCGAGCATCCGCGCCACCTCGTGGTGCTGGTCGATGGCCGCCTTGCGCGACTTGCATAGGGTCTCGCGCGTGATTTCGGGCGTGACGAAGGGATTGCCGTCGCGGTCGCCGCCGATCCACGAGCCGTAGCGGATGATCGGGGTCCGCGGCGTTTTCGCCTTGGGGTAGAACTCGACGAGGGCTTGCCGCAGGTCGTCGAGCACTTGCGGGGCCTGCTCCCACAACACGCCCTGGAACGCGAGGCCGCGCTCGACTTCTTGCAGCGGCGTTGGGCGCCAGGGGCGCAGCAGGTCGGTCTGCCAGAGCAGCTCGAGGTCGCTGCGCACCGCCTTGACGAGTTTCTCATCGACGCCCGGCGCCGTATCGGCCATGTCGCGCTGGACGAGCAGGGCGTCGATGCGCCGTAGGATGCGGCGCACTGAGCGGCGTTTGGCCTCGGTGGGATGCGCGGTGAGCACCAGCTCGATCGCCGCCCGATTGACGAGCGCCTGCGCCTCGGCGGTCGAGAGGCCGCGGCTGTACATCGCCGCGATGGCCTCGCGAATCGACTCGCGTCGCGGCTGGGCGGACCGTTCGCGCTCGCGACGGCGGAGCACGCGAACCCGTTGGCGGTCCTCGGCGAGATTGGCGAGCTCGAGAAAAATGCTGAACGCGCGGATGACCGTCTTGAGCTCACCGGGGGCGAGCACGGCGAGCAGTGCGCGGAGCTGCGAGCCCGCCTCGTCGTCGCCTTCGCGCAGCTGCCGGGCGAGGACGCGCACGCGTTCGACGAGGTCAAACCCTTCAGGGCCGGCGAATCGCTGGATTGCTTCGCCAAACCAGCGTCCCAGTTGGTCGATCTCGCGGCGAAGCTGAGCGTGCGGATTGTCGGTCATTGCGGGCGCGGCGGGAGAGAGGGCTCGGTGGGTTGCCGCCCGGCTTTAAGGTAGTCGACTTGCCGGCGTCGTGCCAGCGGCCTACAACACGCCGAGTTTTGCCGATCGGTGTGAGCAGGGACGGCGACTCAATGCGTGTATCTCAAAGTGAGTCTTGCTTGAACAGGCGGCGCAGTTCCGTCTGATACCTCGATTGTCAATTGCATCGTTTGAGATTCGCGCGGCGGCTTATATTCGTCGGTAGTCCTCAATCGATCGTCGTCCAAGACGAACAAGCCAGCTTCGTTGCCCTCGACGACGCGATACGTGAGGCGGTCGTTGTCGGGATCGTCCGCCCTCACGTAGCCGATTGTGTGGCTCTGACGGGCGTAACTATTGAATTCCATGACTTGATTTGAAAGCTCGGGCGGCTGATTTTCGTCGGTAATTTCGATGACCAATCTTCCTTTTCCGAGGGCTCCCCAATCATCGCTCACCTCAACTTCGAAGTAGAAGGCGTCCCACTTGCGAGCATTCAACATGTCGGTGCTGACGAGTGTGATCTCGCCGGTCGTCTCGTTAAAGTGAAAGTTCCGCGAGCCGTCGGATGAGCGTCGGTGAAAGAGGAAGCGCCGCGGACTCCGCGTGTAGGCGTTGACAGAGACTCTGCCGACGACCGTTCCGACCGGGGAGTCGTCGGACAGCTCCATCCGAGCGTTCGTGATTTCAAGCGGCGAGTGCGTCGCCTTCCACAACCAGTAGAAAGCGCCGGCCGTCAGCACGACCTGCAGACAGATAAGTCCCACAAGTCCGGCGTTCGCTAAGCGCGATCCGTTTTCAGGAATCTCGCTGACGATAAACGCCACAATGCCAACGATCGCCATCCCCGCGAAAACCAAGATGAGGTAGGGAACCAGATCCTTAAGCCCGGGATTCAAGAAAAGCACCCCCAAGAACCCAGCGTTAGCCGCCAGCACGACGCAGGCTACTGTGGTGAATCTGAAGATCGAGACGCCGCGCGACATTGCCTGATCCTCAAGTCATAGGAAACACTGACAGGTCACTCAGCGTAGTCGCAACTAAGGAGCGGATGGCCCGCTCGTTTACGGGACCTATCGGCGGGCCGACGGAGGCAAAGAGTTAGGGGCGTGGCCCCCGCTACTATAACCAAATCCTGTCACGTCAGCGCGAGTCGACTTCGATCTCCGGCAGGGCTCCGCCGACGCCTTCGGGCGCCATCGTGGCCAGGTGCAGCACGGCTTCGCCCTGTTGCACCAGCGGGTTGTTCGTGTGGCCGATCACCAGACCGTCTTCGGGCGCGAGCAGCGGCGTCGGGTCTTCGCCGAAGGCGTCGGCCACGAGGCCGACCTGTTGGCGGACTGCCACGCGGTCCGGGATTGCGGCGCTACCCCGGAGGGCGTGGCCCTCCGGCTGGGCTTTGCGGCTAGGGGGCGTAGCTTGAAGGGACGATCTTCATCTCTTTCAGCAGTTCGTAAAATACCGCGCCCATCTCCTCGCCTACGCCGCTTCCATCGTTGCACACGATCACGGTTCCCCACCCGGATTCCGGGCAGAACCACATGTTGGCGCGCGCGCCGCCGGTGTAGCCGCCGTGATAGATGCTTCGTTCCACGATTCGCCCGGCGGCGTCCGGCGTCACCTGCACCTCCCACCCGAGCGCGTACTGCTGACCCTCAAGCGGGGCGTGCAGTCGATCGAACGACTCGCGCGTGAGCATTTTTCCGTAGCCGTTCGCCCCGCGCGCGTGTTCGTCGACGTACCGGAGCAAATCCGCGATGGTGCAGTTCAGAAACCCGGCGGGCGAGCCAAACGGCGGGCTGCCGAAGTCGCCGTTGTCCGGCTCCACCGCATTCTTCCCGGAGAAGCCGCCTGGTTCGTGGCCCCAGACGACGAGGGGCGGCGCGTCGTCGGCGCCGGGGCCGAAGCTCGTCGACTTGAGATCGAGCGGATCGAAAATATACCGCTGTGCCAAGTCCTCGAATGGCTCTCCCGCGGCTTTCTCGATCATGCTGCCCGCTATGAGATATCCGTCATTGCAGTAGTAATGCTGCGTGCCGGGCGGGTATTTTGGCTCGCGCTGCATCGCGGCCGTGGCAAACGACAGTCGCTGCTGCGTTGCGTTCTCGTTCGGGTGGTTGTGATTCCAGGCCAACCAGCGCGTGTTGGAGTTCATCCACTGATCCAGACCTGCGCGATGTCCCAGGAGCTGCTCGAGGGTGACGTCCGCATACGCGGGCAACGCGGACGCTTTCACCGTGGGGAGCACGTCCATCACGCGATCGTCCCAATGGAGCTTTCCCTGCTCCACGAGCTTCGCCGCGACCGTGGCGGTCATGGACTTCGCGCACGAACCAACGGGGAAACGGTCGGCAAGCGTCGCCCAGTCTCCCGAGCCGAGCTTGCGCTCGCCTGCCATGCCGAGGGCGACAATCTTGCCCCGAAAGATCACTCCGACGCCAAGCGCTGGCCAATCGTATTTCGCTCGCTGAAGTTCGGCGAAGTCGTGAAGGTCGCTAACGCCGGGATAGTGTTCGATTCCCGGCGACTTGCTCGGGGGGGTGCTCCGCGCTTGGCATGAAGCAACACTCGAAATCAGCAAGGCCAACAACAAGACGGTCGCTCGCATCGCTTAAGCCGCTCTGATCACAACCTCTCGGGCGCCATGGTCGTGGCATCTGCCAAGTATTGGCAATTCGCATCGCAGACAGGAATATTGGCGGATCT
>JANOIK010000265.1:0-4924 GCA_031407585.1 Planctomycetota bacterium
CAGCCGCGGATTGATCGCTGCGAGCTGATTGCGCGTGAGACCGGTGAGAGCTTCGTCGTAGGGGAGCGTGACGCGCGTCGTGGCGATGATCATGGCGAGCACGCCGCCGCCGAGGAGGCTGAGGCCGAGCAGCAGGGCCCAAAACCAGGATTGCTCGGCGGCTCGGGTCGGCGTTTCTTGGATGCTGTTAGCGATGGGCGAAGCCGCAAGCTGCCGGTAGAGCAGGGCGTCGTTGATGCGCTTCGCGAGCCCGGGGCCGGCGAAGACCAGGCCGGAGTCGATCTGCACAAAATTGGCACCGGCGTCGACCGCGTCAAGCGCATCGGAAGGGGAGTGAATCCCCGCGGCGGCGATGATCGTGACGTCCGCGCTGAGCGCCGCGCGCATCTCGCGCACGGCTTGCGTGACGGCGTCGCGGCACGTGGGCCCCAATTCACAGGCGCCGTCGGCGTCTTGCGGAGCGTCGATGATGACGCCGGCGATCTGCCCTCGAATCGCGGCCTGCTCGCACGCGGTGCGCGTGGACGGATCCGGCCAGCGATCCGCTGCGATGCACACGAAAATCGGCCGCGCGGCGGCGATCAAGTCCAGCGACTCGAGTGGAACGACGAACGCCGCGACATGCGAGGCGAGAGTTACTACAATCCGAGCCGCCTCGTCGGCATTCGCAGGGTGGATCCGAGCCAACGCCGGCATCGGCAGCTTGCCGCACGCGACGAGCCGCGCGCGGGCGTCGTCCGCAGAAATGGTGGCGGGCGGACCTGTTAGCCGCAGCGATTCAGCGTGGGAGTCGCGCTCGACGCGCCCAAAGGGGCCAACGGCCTCCGCGACGATGGGGCCGATTTCCAAGTAACCGAGCCCAAACTCGCCGAACGGACGGCTGGCGGCAAGGCGGGGATCGATTCGGCAGCCCAGCCCCACCGGCGAAGGAAACACGATGCCGTGCCGCTCGCGCCGCAGCCGCGGGTCCGGCGCCAGATGGCCCAGCAACCGGATCACGTGCACGCCGCCCGGAAGCCCCGCGAGGGCGCCCATCGCCCCGAGCGCAACATCGCGGCCCGCCTCCGGCGAGAGCCGGAAGAGCAGGGGGCGGAGAACCGTGTGATAAGACCAATCGGGCATGGACAGCGCACCGGCGTGGAGTGGGTCCGCAAGTATACCCGCAATCGCCGGCATTTCGTCACCGGCGCCGCGGGATGAGCAGCGACGGGCGCCTGGCGGCCCGCGCTCACGCGGCGATGGGCAAAGCACGATGAGTTTGCCTCATGTGGCGGCAAGTCAATCGGCCGGGCGGCTAATGTGGGCGCAGCGTGCGAGTCAGTGCGCCCGCGCGATAGAAAAGTTTTCACGTTGTGCGTGCGACGAATCACTTGTGCTACCGGACATTAGCGGTTTCATGGACGGCCGCGAAGCGCTCCTGGATGTGTTCCGCACGGTCATGAGCACGCTCGACCTCGATGCGCTCTTCTATCCCCAGATGTGGGACAAGCTTGGGCCGCGCGTCGGCGGGCAGTACCGCAACACGTCAGTGTCGGAGACTAACCTGCTCGGCACGCCGGCGGTCAATCTATCCGGCGGGTTCTACGCCGACGGTTCGCCGTTCAGCGTGCAGTTCCTCGGCGATATGTGGAGCGAAGGCGCATTGCTGAGCCTGGCCTACGACTTCGAGCAGGCGACCCACTTCCGCGTGGCACCGACGCTCGTTCCGGAGCCTGGCGCGCTGGTGATGCTGAGCTTTGTGGCCGTGGCCGTGGTCGCGGTGCGACGCCGACGCGCGGCGTGAGTACTACGTATCCGTGATGCCTCGAGGGGAGCGTATCCCCTCGGGGCTCGCGGGGTTTAGGGCATCTGACGACGCAACAACCAATCACCCCAGCGCGCAGAGAGTTGCGACAGCGCGAACAGCAAGCGCGCTTTGCCGGGGACGACCAGTTCAGGCCGCCGTTGTTCGCACGCACGCAAAATGTCGGCGGCAAGTCGCTCCGCCGAGATCGCAGCGATGCGTGCTCCGCCGGCAGGCGCTTGTGCTGACTCGGGAACTCCCTCGGATTCGTCGGCGTAGCGCTCGCCCGCGTCGTCGCGTGCAATCGGTCCCGGGCAGACCAGCAACACGTGCAAGCCTTTCGGCCCAAGCTCGAGCCGCAGTTGCTGCGTGTACGCGGCGGCGGCGAATTTGCTCGCGGGATAGGCGCCCATGTACGGGGCGGCGACCTTTGAAGCCAGTGACCCGATATTTACGAGATGTCCCTGCCGCGCGATGAGCTGCGGCGCCAGGGCGCGCGTCATCCGCACGGTCGCGAGAAAGTTCACGTCCAGCAGCTGCTGAAAATCCTGCGGCGTCGCGTCGAGCACGTGACTGCGGGTCGAACGGCCCGCCGAATTGCAGAGCAGGTCGAGCCCGCCGTATTCGGCGCTCACCGCAGCCGCAATCCTGTCGACGTCGTCCTGCCAGGCCACGTCGCCGGCCATCGCAGTTGCCTGCAGTCCTGCGGCGCGAACCTCGGCGGCCGCGGCCTCCAGCGGCTCTTTCCTCCGCGCCACCAGAATCACCCGGGCGCCCTGCTCGGCGAGCGCACAGCCAATCGCACGGCCCAGCCCCGCAGAGCCGCCGGTGATCAGGCACGTTTTGTCTTTCCAATAACTCATCGGTATTCCGAAGGCGGCGACTCGTTACGGGCCACCGGCTCTGCCGGCAGCTTTCAAGGCAAGCGGAGTTGAGTGTATTTCCAAAACGTCGTCCAGAGACGACAATCCTGCCATGAAACCTCGCGATCAACAACGACAGTGGGCTCGCACGAAGATCGTAGCCACCGTGGGGCCGGCCAGTTCCTCGCCGGAAATGCTCGCCACGCTCGAGCAGAGCGGGGTCGACGTCTTTCGCCTGAACATGGCGCACGGCGGACCGGAAAATGGGCAGAAACTGGTGGACGCCATTCGCCAGGTGAGCCGCGACGCGGGGCGGCCGCTCGGCATTCTGGTGGACCTTGCCGGGCCCAAGATTCGCCTGGGGGAAGTTGCCGAAGGCATCGTGCACTGTGTCCTGGACGACGTGTTTTACATCGTCGCGGGCGAGCCGGTGGCGGCCAACGAGTTCAACGTCACTTACGAGCCGCTGCTGCGGGAGCTCGCCGTGGGCGACACGGCGATGCTGGCGGACGGCACCGTGGCGATGCGCGTCGAGGAGGTGTCGCCGGAACGTGCCCGGTTGAAGGTCACCCAGGCCGGGCCGTTTCGCAGCCGGCAGGGCATCAATCTCCCGGGCGTGAAGCTGAGCGCACCCGCGCTTGGCCCCGAGGATCGCGAGAACGCGGAGTGGGCCGCCAAGGCGGGCGCCGACTACATCAGCCTGAGCTTCGTGCGAGCCCCCGAGGATGTGCGCGAGCTCAAAGAGCTCGTCATCGCGGCCGGCGGCACGGCGAGCGTCATCGCCAAGATCGAGAAACGCGAAGCGCTCGATCGGCTCGAAGAAGTGATCGCCGAGGCGGACGGCGTGATGGTGGCTCGCGGGGACCTAGGCGTCGAGATCGACGTGGCCCAAATGCCGCTGGAGCAGAAACGGATCGTTCGCTTGTGCCAGGAGCTGCAGAAGCCGTCGATCATCGCCACGCAGATGCTCGAAAGCATGCACGAGTCGCCGCGGCCGACGCGGGCCGAGGCGACCGACGTGGCCAACGCGATTCTCGACGGCGCCGACGCGTGCATGCTCTCCGGCGAGACGGCGATCGGCAAATTTCCGCGCCAAGCGGTGGATATGATGAACCGCATCGCGCGGGCGACCGAGCAAAGCATGGCCGGGCGCCCGCCGCGCGAGGTGGCGCGCCCCCAGGCCGACAATCTGCAAGATGTGACGCGGGCGGTGGTTCGCGGCGCCGGCACGATGGCCTACGTGCTCAACGCGAAGCTGGTCGTGGTGGCGAGCCACTCGGGCCGTACGGCACTGGCCATGTCGCAGCACCGCAGCTTCATCCCCACGATCGGCGTGAGCGACAACGAAACGACGCTCCGCAAAATGTGCCTGTACTGGGGCGTGACGCCGCTGGGCGGGGCGCCGGCGACCAGCGCCAAGCAACTCATCCGCCACGCCGATGCCTGGGCGTGCGATGCGGGGCTCGCCGCGCCCGGCGACCGCGTGGTGATCGTCGGCGGCTCGCACCTGGCCGCGGGCCCCAAAGGCGGCAAAATGACCTCGGGCGTTCACGACATCGTGATCGTGCACGAGATCGAGGGGCGCACGACGAAGTGGTCGGTTCACTCCGGGCACAAGGAAATCGGCGACGGCCTCGGCGGCGCCGCGGCGTTTACGTAAGCTCGCCGGGATGCTTGATTTCATCGGGCCGGCGGGTGACGCCGAAGTAAATGACGTAAACCCACGAAATCAGCCCGGCGAGAATCGCCCAGAAAATCGACCGATTGCGTTGCCAGGAAAGGACGATCGCCAGCGCGGACCCCATCCCAATGCCGGAGCGGGTGACGTCTTGAACGGCTTGGACTTCTGCGAGAAGCATGGCGGCGCCTGGAGACTGAGGAATCGGCGAGATGCGACGCTCTTGGTCGCACCAATGCCTGCTATTCGCCGCAGCCCGGGCAATCTTGTCAGGGCGATTCCGCGCTCGCCGGCAGAATTTCCGCCAGAACCGGCGCGGGCTCAATCAGCCGCTCCGACGTGCGAGCCACGAAGTGCATGCTGCTTGCCTGGTTCGCGGCGGCAAAGCCGATCTCCCGGCGATCGACCGCGTGCGACTGCTGAACCACGCGACCCTGCGCGATATCAAAGCGAACCGTACCCTTGGTCAGGCGTTCGACGATCTGCGCGCGAATCGTGGCGTCGACCGGCGTGAGAATCTGGTACTCGACGTCGATCACCGCCACGCCCGCCTTCACCTGGCTCAGCCGGCAGACGCGGCGCGTGCGAATCTTGATGTCG